>DATMUQ010000495.1:0-2771 GCA_035563795.1 Terriglobales bacterium
CGAAGGCGCGCTGTTTGTCGACCAAGCGAAAACCGACAACTAGCCAGCGTCCGAGCCATGAACCGCATTATTGAATTCGCTCTGAAGCAGCGCGTTTTTGTCGTGATCATGCTTGCGCTGCTCATGGTCTGCGGGCTGATCGCGTTTGTGAATCTCAATATCGAGGCCTATCCGGATCCGGTTCCTCCGATGGTCGACATCATCACCCAAAGCAAGGGGCAGTCGGCAGAAGAGATCGAGCGGTACATCACCATCCCCATCGAAATCCAGATGTCGGGCATCCCGCATGTGACATCCGTCCGGACGATCTCGCTCTTCGGCCTCTCGGATGTGAAGCTGCAATTCACCTACGACTTTACCTATGACGAAGCCCAGCAATGGGTGATCAACAGGCTGTCGCAACTGCCCAACCTGCCCAATGGCGCGCAGCCGCAGATATCGCCCTGGAGCCCGGTGGGCGAGATCTACCGCTATCGCGTGGTGGGGCCGCCCGGCTATTCCGTCCTGGACCTCAAGACCATCGAGGATTGGATGCTGGAGCGGCGGTTCAAGGCCGTGCCAGGCGTCATCGACGTCACCGGCTGGGGCGGAAAGACCAAGACCTATGACGTGACCGTCGATCTCAACCGGCTGCAGAATTACGGACTTACCCTGCCGCAGGTTCTGCAGGTGCTGGAAAACAGCAACAGCAATGTCGGGGGCCAGACCATCAATATCGGGGCACAATCCGCGGTCGTGCGCGGCGTGGGCCTGATTCATTCCTTCGATGATATCCGCAACACGATGATTTCCGCCAACAATGGCGCACCGGTTCTGCTCAGGGACATTGCGAGCGTCACCATCGGCAACCAGCCCCGGCTGGGCATCGCAGGCCAGGATGGTGAGAACGACATCGTCCAGGGCACGGTCCTGATGCGGCGCGGCGAAAAGAGCATGCCGACCATTCTGGCGGTGGAGGAGGAAGTCAAAAAGATAAACGCCTCGGGGATCCTTCCGCCCGGCGTGCATATCGAGCGGATCTATGACCGCCGGGATCTGATTCAGGTCACCACCGCCACCGTGATTCACAACATGGTGGCTGGCATCATTCTGATCTTTCTTATCCAGTGGATATTCCTGGGCAATCTGCGAAGCGCGGCGATCGTCGCCACCACCATACCCTTTGCGCTGTTTTTTGCCGTCATCATCATGACGATACAGGGGGAGTCCGCGAACCTGCTTTCGGTGGGCGCCATAGATTTCGGTCTGGTGGTGGATGCGACCGTGATCATGATGGAGAACATCTTCCGCCATCTGAGCGAGCCCCGCAGCCAGCGTTTCGCCCAGGACACCAGGGTGCATGGCCGGGGCACCATGGATTTCCGCGGCAAGTTCGCCGTGATCGCCAATTCCGCCATTCAGGTCAATCGCGGCATCTTCTTTTCGGCTGCCATCATCATTGCGGGCTTCATCCCTCTCTTCACTATGACGGGGGTCGAAGGCCATATTTTCGGGCCGATGGCGCGCACCTATGCCTATGCCATTACCGGCGGCCTCCTGGCGACGTTCACCGTCACGCCCGCCCTTGCCAGCTATCTTCTTCCGGCAAGCCTGGAAGAAGTCGAAACTGCGGTCGTGCGCCGATTGCGCAAGCTGTTCCGCCCCATGGCCGCGTTTGCCATTTCCAACAGGATTATCACCCTGGGCTGTGCCGCCGTGCTGGTCGCCGCCGCACTGTTCACGGTCGGTCACCTGGGTTCGGAATTCCTGCCGCATCTTGAGGAAGGCAATCTGTGGATTCGCGCCACCATGCCCGGCTCCATTTCGCTGGAGGCGAGCGACGATACCGTCGACCGGATGCGGCAAGTCATAAAAAGCTATCCGGAAGTTCGCACGGTGATCTCCCAGCACGGCCGTCCCGATGACGGTACGGACGCTACGGGCTTCTTCAATGCGGAATTTTTCGCGCCGTTGAAGCCGCTCAAGGAATGGCCGTCCGGCATGAACAAGGAAAAGCTGGTCGATGCGATGACCGAACGGATGAGGAACCAGTTTCCCGGCGTCGATTTGAATTTCTCGCAATATATCCAGGACAATGTCGAGGAGGCGTCTTCGGGGGTCAAAGGCGAGAATTCCGTCAAGCTGTTCGGGAATGACCTGGCGGTCCTGCAGCGGGAAGCCAATGCCATACAACGCGTGCTGGCCCGCGTTCCGGGTATAACCGACCTGGCCGTCTTCAACTCACTGGGGCAGCCGGCCGTCAGGATCGATATCGACCGCCTGAAGGCGGCGCGCTTCGGGCTTGCACCGGGAGACATCAATGCCGTGGTCCAGGCGGCCATTGGCGGGCAAGCCGCGGGCAACCTTTATGAGCCGGGCAGCGACCGCAATTATCCCATCGTCGTTCGTCTTTCGCCCAGCTACCGCAACAATCTCGATGCCGTCCGGCGCATTGTCATCGGGGCACCGGGTCCATCGGGCGGCACGGTCCAGATCCCCCTGGGCGACGTGGCATCCGTCCGCCTGGTGTCGGGGGCGTCCTTCATCTATCGCGAAAATCAGGAGCGCTATATCCCCATCAAGTTCTCGGTCCGGGGCCGCGACCTGGGCAGCGCTGTGCAGGACGGGCAGGACAGGATAGCCCGGTCCGTGAAGCTGCCCGCCGGGTACCGGCTGGAATGGGTGGGCGAGTTTGGGGCACTCCAGGATGCTGTCCGGCGGCTGTCGGTCATCGTGCCGATCAGCATCTTCCTGATCGGTGTTCTGCTCTACATAAATTTCGGTTCCGTCAC
>DATMUQ010000496.1:0-8445 GCA_035563795.1 Terriglobales bacterium
GGATCGAGGCGGTGATCAGCGGGATCGACTCCACCGTCGCTGTCACATCGCGGATGCCATAGAAACGGCGATCGGCGGGGGCGAGATCGGATGTCTGGCCGATGACGGCGCAGCCCACTTCCTTGACCGTCTTGCGGAAGAGCGCCGGGTCGGGATCGCTGCGATAGCCGGGAATGGCGGCGAGCTTGTCCAGGGTGCCGCCGGTATGGCCGAGGCCACGACCGGAGATCATCGGCACGAAACCGCCGCAGGCCGCCACGATGGGGGCGAGCATCAGGCTGACCTTGTCGCCGACACCGCCGGTCGAATGCTTGTCGAGCACCGGCCCCGGCAGATTGAGATCACGCCAGTTCAACACGGTACCGGATTGCGTCATGTTGCGGGTCAGCGCCACGCGCTCGGCCATGCTCATGCCACGGAAGAAGACCGCCATGGCAAAGGCCGCGACTTGGCCTTCGGTGATGGTTTCATCGGCAATGCCCTTCACCATGAAGGCGATCTCGGCGGCACTGAGTTCGGCGCCGTCGCGTTTCCGGCGGATGATTTCCTGTGGCAGCATGTTACTTCTTCAAATGCTCACTTCTTGAGATGATCGGGGCCGAAGGAATGCGGCAGCAGCGCACCCATGGTGGTCGTCAGCTTGACGCCATGGGCATCGCAGAGATGCACCTTGACGCCATCATCGGCGAATTCGCGCAGGCGCTGGCGGCAACCACCGCAAGGCGAGATCAGGTCATCGCCCTGCCCCATCACCAGAACTTCGGTGATCTTGCGCTCGCCATCCATCACCATGGTGCCAATGGCCGAGGCTTCGGCGCATTGACTCTGCGGATAGGCGGCATTCTCGACATTACAGCCGACATAGAGCTTGCCATTGGCGCCGCGCAGAACGGCACCGACATGGAAATGCGAGTAAGGCGCATAGGACCGGGTCATCGCCTGTTGTGCCAGGGCGATCATCTCCTTCACCGGATCTGTCATCATTCGTTCCTTCAAACTGGACGCTGGCGCAACACCCGGGTGGCGCTCAACGTTCCTTCACATAGGGGATGCCGCTTGCCTTCGGCGCCACGGCCTTGCCGATGAAACCGGCCAGCAGCAGCACGGTCAGGATATAGGGCAAGGCCTGGACCAGTTGCACCGGCACCTGCACGGTGCCGAACATCTTCACGCCCTGCAGGCGGATCGCCATTGCATCCAGCAGACCGAAGAGCAGGCAGGCGCCCAACGTCGGCAGCGGCCGCCATTTGCCGAAGATCATGGCAGCAAGGGCGATGAAGCCCTGGCCCGCCGTCATGTCGCGGGTGAAGCCTGCATTCTGTGCCGTCGAGAGATAGGCACCGGCCAATCCGGTGAGGAGCCCGCAGAGCAGTACCGCCCGGTAGCGCAGCCAGGCGACCGAGATACCGGCGGTATCGACCGCTTCCGGCTTCTCGCCCACCGCCCGCAGGCGCAAGCCAAAGCGCGTCTCGTTGACCAGCCAATGGGTGAAGGGCACGGAGAGCAGGGCGACGTAGACCAAGAGATTGTGGCCGCTGATGAGATCGGCATAAAGCGGGCCGATCACCGGCACATCCTTGATGCTCGCCGCCCCTGGCCAGACCAGGGATTGGAAGCGCGCTTCCTTGGGCAGGCTTGGCGTCTGGCCGCCCTGATCGAAGAGCGCGGTGCCGGCGACGATGGTGAGGCCCGAGGCCAGGATATTGATGGCAACGCCGCTCACCACCTGGTTGCCCTTCTGGGTGATGCAGGCATAGCCGTGAATGAGCGCCATGATCACCGAGATGAGGATGGCCGCCCCGAGGCCGACCCAGGCGGAATTGGTAATGGATGCGGCGGCGGCGGCACTGAAGGCGCCGGCCAGCATCTTGCCTTCGAGGCCGATATCGACGATGCCGGAACGCTCAGAGATCAATCCTGCCATGGCGCAGAAGATCAGCGGCGTCGCCAGACGCAGGGTGGCATCGAGGGTGAGGATGATCGCGGTATATTCCATCATGCCCTCCCTCACGCGCCCTGGGCCGCGGCCGCCGGGCGGCGCTGCAGCAGGAAGGCGAAGAGCCGCTCGAACCACGGCCGGGTCAGATGCACGAGGGCGCCCGAGAACAGGATGACGAGGCCCTGGATGACGGTGGTCATGTCGCGGGTGATCGCGGGGATCTCGAAAGAGAGTTCCGCGCCGCCCTGGCTCAGGATGCCGAAGAGCAGGCTCGCCAGCACGATGCCGACCGGATGGTTGCGGCCCATTAGGGCGACGGCGATGCCGGCGAAACCATAGCCGGCGGTGAAATTGAGGATCAGGCGGTGCTGCACGCCCATGATCTCATTGACGCCGACCAGCCCGGCTAGCGCACCGGAAATGCAGAGCGTGATGAGAATGATGCGCTTGGTCTTGACGCCGGCATAGACCGCCGCTTTCTCGCTATGGCCGAAGGCGCGCAGCTCATAGCCCCAGGGCGTGTGCCAGAGATAGAGCCAGACGAAGACGCAAGCGGCCAGCGCCAGCAGGATCGAGAGATTGAGCGGGGTCGAATCCATCTGGATGCCGACCATCGCCAGCACTTCATGCACGAAGGGAATGGCACTGGCCGGGTCGAAATCCCGCGTCGCCGGCTCGGTGGCGCCAATTGGCGTCAGCACATTGACGACGAGATAAACCATCAGGGCTGAGGCCAGGAAATTGAACATGATCGTGGTGATGACGATATGGCTGCCGCGATAGGCCTGCAGATAGGCCGGGATCAGCACCCAGAGCGCGCCGAACAGCATCGAGGCCAGGATGCAAAGCGGCAGCAGCACGGCGAAGGGCAAGGTATGGTCGAAAGCGAGCAGCACCAGGCCGACACCAAGTCCGCCCATATAGGCCTGTCCCTCGCCGCCGATATTGAACAGGCCAGCATGGAAAGCGAAGGCGACGGCAAGTCCGGTGAAGATGTAGTTGGTGGTGTAATAGAGCGTATAGCCGATCCCCTCGCCGCTGCCGAGCGCGCCGGAGATCATGATCTGGGTGGCATTCAGCGGATTCTCGCCGATCGCCAGCACGATCACGCCGGCAACCAGGAAGGCCAGGAAGACATTGGTCAGCGGGATCGCGGCGATATCGACCCAGCGCGGAAGCGTCACATTCTTACTGCTCATAACCTGGCTTGTGCCTCTTGCAGAGGTGCCTGCTGTTGATTTGCCGCCTCGGATGCCGCATCACTTTCGCCGCGCCCGGCATTGGCCATCATCATACCGAGCTCACGCTCATCCGCCTCGGCGGCCGCGACCTCGCCGGTGATCCGGCCGCCGCACATGACGAGGATGCGATCGGCAAGGCTCATCACCTCGTCGAGTTCCACCGAGACGACGAGAATGGCGCAGCCGGCATCGCGATGGGCGATCAGCTGGCTGTGGATGAATTCGATCGCGCCGATATCGACGCCGCGGGTCGGCTGGCCGACCAGCAGCACTTTAGGATGGCGGGCAAGCTCGCGGGCGATGATCAGCTTCTGCTGGTTGCCACCAGAGAAATTGGCCGAGCGCAGATCGGCGATGCGCGGCCGCACATCGAAGCGCTCCATGAGATTGTCGCAACTGGTCTTGATGGCGCGGCCGTCAAGCAGCAGGCCCTTGCGATAGCCGGGTTCGTGCTGATAGCCGAGCATGGCCGATTCCGCCGCGCTGAAACGGGTGACGAGGCCGAGACGATGACGATCTTCCGGAATATGCGCGACACCGAGGGCGCGCATCGCCGCCGGATCGCAGGCGGCTTCCGCGGTAATCTCGCGGCCGCAGACGTTGAAATTGCCGGCACTGGGGCCGCGGATGCCGGCCAGCACTTCCAGCAATTCGCTCTGGCCATTGCCGCTGACACCGGCGATGCCGACGATCTCGCCGGCCCGCAGGGTAAGATTGATATCGCTGAGACTGTCGACGCCGCGCTCATCCTTGAGGGAAAGCGCCTTGGCTTCGAGCTGCACGGCACCCGGCGTCGCCGGTTTCTTTTCCAGTTTCAGCCGCACCTTGCGACCGACCATCAGTTCGGCCAATTCCTGGCTGTTGGTCGTCTTGGTCGGGCGATGCGCCACCACCGCGCCGGCGCGCATGACATAGACGTCATCGGTGATCGCCATCACCTCGCGCAGCTTGTGGGTGATCAAGATGATGGTGGTACCCTTCGCCCGCAAGGTGGCGAGGATGCGGAAGAGCTGATCGGTTTCCTGCGGCGTCAGCACGCCGGTCGGCTCGTCGAGGATGAGGATATCGGCGCCGCGATAGAGCGCCTTGAGGATTTCCACCCGCTGCTGGGCGCCGACCGGCAGATCGCCGACCACTGCGTCGGGATCAATGCCAAGGCCATATTCCGCTTCCAGCCGCAAAAGCTCACGCCGTGCTGCCGCCTTGCCCCGGCGCAGCAGGCGACCGCCCTCGCGGCCAAGCATGATGTTTTCGAGAACGGTAAAGGTATCCACCAGCACGAAATGCTGATGCACCATGCCGATACCGGCGGCGATGGCGTCATGGGTGGTGCGGATATCGAGCGGCTTGCCGCCGACCAGGATCTCCCCGGCATCGGCCTGATAGAAGCCATAGAGGATGCTCATCAGGGTCGACTTGCCGGCGCCGTTCTCGCCGATGATGCCGGTGACGGCACCGCGCCGGATGGTCATCGAGATATCGCGATTGGCGATGGTCGGCCCGAAGCGCTTCTCGATGTTGCGCAGCTCGATCGCCGCGACGGCCGGGGAAAGCGAAGCTTCCCCCGGCACGACGTTGCGATCATCCGCTGCTGAGGCAGGGAAGGTCATCAGTGAGAGGCTCAGTACTTGCAGGCGTTGTCGGTGGTGTAGTCATGCACCTGGATCTTGCCGGCGATGATATCGGCCTTGGCCTGGTCGACCTTGGCCTTCATATCGGCGGTGACCAGCTTCTCATTGTACTTGTCATAGGCATAATCGACGCCGCCTTCCTTGAGGCCGAGCACGGTGGTACCAGCCTTCCAGGTGCCGGCCTTGGCATCCTTGAAGCTGTCATAGGCGGCGACATCGACATGCTTGACCATCGAGGTCAGCATGGTGCCGGGATGCAGGTAGTTCTGGTTGGAATCCACGCCGATCGCCAGCTTGCCGTTATCGACGGCAGCCTGGTAGACGCCGGTGCCGGTGCCGCCGGCGGCGGCGAAGATCACGTCGACGCCATTGTCGAACTGGCTCTTGGCGAGCTCGCCGCCGCGGCCGGGATCGTTCCAGGCGGAAGGCGTGGTGCCGGTCATGGCCTGTTGTACGTCAACCTTGGGATTGGCGTATTTGGCGCCCTGCTCGTAACCGCAGGCGAATTTGCGGATCAGCGGAATATCCATGCCGCCGATGAAACCGACCTTGCCGGACTTCGAGGCCATGGCGGCGATCATGCCGACCAGGAACGAGCCTTCGTCTTCCTTGAACAGGACCGACTGCACGTTCGGCGCATCGACCACGCTGTCGATGATGGTGAACTTGGCCTTGGGGAACTCCTTGGCGACCTTGGTGACAGCATCGCCCTGATCGAAGCCGACACCGATGATCGGCGACAGGCCCTTCTGCGCATATTTGCGATGGGCCTGTTCGATCTGGGTCTCATTGGTCGGTTCGAAACCGCTATACTTGACGCCGGTTTCCTTGGTGAACTTGTCGGCGCCGGTGGCGACACCTTCATTGAAGCTCTTGTCGAACTTGCCGCCGAGATCGAACACGATCGCCGGCTTGATGGTATCGGCCTGGGCCGCCGCGGTCATCACCGCGCCGGTCATCACGAGGCCAGCCAGCGCGCTGGCTGCTTGCAGCATCTTTTTCATAACGTCTCCCTAGTTTTAGCTACTGCCTGTTTCGTCGATGCTATTTTCATTGGTGATCAACCTATGAATACCGGCGCGCTCACCATTGACGCGCCGGCAATTCCGTCGCCGACCAGTTTGTGGCCAATCAGGCTGCCTCGCTCTTTCGCTGCGCCAGATCGACCACGGCTGCCGCCGTCCGTTCATCCGTAACCAGACCGGTGAGAATGCCGGTCTTCAATGCCGCCAGGATGGCCGCCGCCTTGTGGCTGCCGCCAGCTACCGCCACGACCCGCTTGCCTTTCAGGTCCTGCAAACCGAGTCCGACGGAGAGCTGATTGACGGCGGATGCCACAGGATGCCCCTCGGCGTCAATGAAACTGCCCATCAAATCGCCGACCGCGCCGTGACATTTGAGATCGGTCCATTCCGCATCGGCGATCATGCCGACCTGGCGCAAATGGGCGTCGCCCTCCAGGCTGCCGATCCCGACCATGACGAGATCGGCCTGGCGGGCCAGATCCAGCATGCTGCGGATGCTATCCTGGGCCAGCAAGACGCTCTTTTCAGTCAGGTTCTTTGCAAGGTAGGGCACCGGCAGGAAATAGCCGGCGGCTGCCGTTCGGGCCGAGAGGCTGAGCACGATATCGAGGGGATTGGCGGCCAGATTGCGGGTCAGGCTGCCGGAAACCGAAACCACCTTCAGATCCGGCCGCCGCAAGCTCGGCAGGCGTTCCACCATGGCGGCGAGGCTGCGGCCCTTGCCGACCCCCACCACCCCGACCTTGCCGCAGGCGAGTTCCCGGTGCAGCAAGCGGGCGGCGGCGGAACCGATGGCGGCAAAAACCTGCTGCGCCTCGCCAGCATCGCCGTTTTCCAGATCACCGACGCCGAGATCCGGCGCCACAATGCAGTGGCTGAGGCCGAATTTACAGCTCAGCGCGTCTTCCAGCGCCAGGCAGTCCGCCGGCTCGCCTTGGACGAAAACTTTGACGAGGCCTTGGCTCAGCGCCTCGGCGATCAGCCGGTGCACCTTGGCTTGCGAGATATTGAGGCGTTCGGCGATCTGGCCCTGGGTGCGGCCGCCAATATAGGACAGCCACGCCGCGCGAACGGCGAGGCTGAGATCGAGCTCCGATGCCTCGGCTGGCTTGCTTTTCCTCGCCATGAAATTTTTTTCGTTTTTTGCAAATTTATTCAGGAATGATTCCATGACCTGACCAACTGGTCAAGGTGTGGAATCGGCCTGGACAAAAGGAAGCGGCCCCGAAAGGGCCGTTTCTCAATGCTTTCCGCAGGTCACCAGGGCCGTAGCCGGGGTGTCAGACGATCCCGCTGGAAGCCTTCGCTTGCGCCGGGCGCTGTTCGGCCACCTGCTTGCGGTAGCCACTGGCCCTATAGGTGGCGATGGGATCGATCGCCCCACCCTGGCGGTAGCGGGCTTCGGCCAGGATCGGTTCGACATCGAGGCGGAAACCGGCCTTCAGCGCTTCCGAGGCGGCCAGCGCATCATTCTCCTGCTGATAGCCTTCCAGCGCCGCGCGATCGACCAGCAGGGCCTGGGCATAAGCGCGGCGGATTTCATTGGCGCTGCGGATCAGGCTCTCGATCGGGTCGGTGACGTTATGCGACTGGTCGAGCATATGCGAGGGCGCGAAGCCCGGTGCCTGGCGCAATTCCGCATCGACCAACTCGTTGAAGACGAGGAACAGGCGGAAGGGATCGATGGCGCCGGTATCGAGGTCGTCATCGCCATATTTCGAATCGTTGAAATGGAAGCCGCCCAGGCGACCGAACTGGATCAGGCGCGCGACGATCATCTCGATATTGGCATTCGGCGCATGATGACCGAGATCCACCAGGCAGAAGGCACGCTCGCCCAGTGACGTGACCGCGAGATAGTTGCTGCCCCAATCCTGGATCACCGTCGAATAGAAAGCCGGTTCATACATTTTATGTTCGATGAAGAGCTTCCAGTCCGCTGGCGTCGCTGCATAGATCTTCCGGAGCGAGTCCAGATAGCGCTCGAAGGCGCGGGTGAAATGACTCTGGCCAGGGAAGTTCGAGCCGTCGCCGATCCAGACCGTCAGTGCCTTGGAGCCGATCGCCTTGCCAATCTCGATGCATTCAAGATTGTGCTCGACCGCCTGCTGCCGGGTCGCCGCATCGGTATGGCTGAGCGAGCCATATTTGTACGAGAGCTTCTGCCCCTGCTGGTCCTGGAAGGTATTAGAATTCATCGCATCGAAGCTCAGCCCACGTTCCGCCGCGAAGGCCTTCAGCTCGGCCGGTTCCTTCGGCTTGTCCCAGGGAATATGCAGCGAGACCCGCGGCGTTGCCCGACCGAGCTGATGGATGACGGCGCAATCGTCGAGCTTGTCGAAGATATGTCGGGGCTCGCCGATGCCGGGGAAGCGGGCAAAGCGGGTGCCGCCGGTACCGACACCCCAGGAAGGAACGGCGACGGTGAAATTGGCGACCTTCTCGGTGATCGCGTCGATCTTGACGCCGCGCCGTGCGAGCCGCTCGCCGAGCGTCGCATAATCGGTGGCGAGGTCCTTCGACCTTTTCTGGTTTTCCGCCTCGATGACACTCTTCGCGATACCGATGGTCATGATGCCCTCCCCGTTTGTTTGTCGCCCCTCAGGCGC
>DATMUQ010000497.1:0-4006 GCA_035563795.1 Terriglobales bacterium
CGGATCGGCGAGGCCGGCGAGCCAGCTTGCCTCATCGGGTCCGGTCACGGCCAGATGTGCCCGCAAGGCCTGCACCAGCAGGACGTCACCCAGCCGGTCGACGATGACGGCCTCTCCCGGCGTGCCGCCGCCCAGTTCGGCAGTCAGCAGCTTCAGGGTCATGCGCAAGGGCATGGCATGCGGCGAGGCCGCCGGAATATGGATGACCGGCGGCAGGGCCGCGCGCAGCCAGGCGGCCCCTTCGGCGTCGAACACGAACTTCCCGCCGATCGAGATCTTGTCCGGCGGTCCGTCGCCGAACCGCACCACACCATAGGCATCGCGGTGCTCCGCGAAGAATTCCTTGCCCTCGCGTTCCGGCAGGCCTTCGGCGGTGGCGATGCGATGCGGCTGGCTGTTGGTCAGCAGGTAGCAATCGCCGGTCTTGAGCTCGATGGGCTGCGGCTGGCCCTCGACCCAGAGCAGCAATTCCCCCAGCAGGACGGCACCGATCTTGAGGTGTTCAAATGTGCCGAAGCGGAAGGCATAGGCGCCGCTGCTCTCGCACCGCGTCTGCAGCACGCGCTCGATCGTCAGCATGGTCAGCATGTCGGAAAGCGGATCCATCGGGCACTTTTCGGACGCTTGGATACACATTACGGATCAATAGAGACACATCGTCCGATGCGCAAGGGGTCTTTTTAAGCTATATAAATCCCACGGCATCATTTTTCCGTCTTGAAGTTCTGCTTTGATGGGCTGGCCGGATCCCCTGATCCGACCGCCCGTGGCCATGGCCACCTCTACCCGCGCCATCACCCGCACCGCGACCATCCGCACTGGAAACCCGACCAGATGTCCAATCACTCGACCCGTGATGCAATCGTCCTTGGCCTGCTGACAATGGTCAGCCCGTTTGCCATCGACATGTATCTGCCGGCTTTGCCGGAAATCACCCGCCTCTTCGGCGCCACCGAGCATCAGGTCCAGGCGAGCCTGATGTCCTTCATGCTCGCCGTCGGCTGCGGCCAGCTCATTGCCGGCCCGCTTTCCGACATGTATGGGCGCAAGCGGCCGCTTTATGCCGGCCTCGTCATTTTCCTGATCGGCAGCATCGGCTGCACCTTCGCGCCGACGATCGGCGCGCTCATTGCCTGCCGCCTGCTGCAGGGCATGGGCGCTTGCGCCATCATGGTGATCCCGCGGGCGATGGTGCGCGATCTCCATACCGGTCCGGAAGCGGCGCGGATGATGTCGCTGCTGATGATGATCTACAGCGTCTCGCCGATCCTCGCACCTCTGGTCGGCAGCTTCGTCGCCGATCATATCGGCTGGCGCAGCATCTTCGGCCTGCTGGCGGTGCTTGCCGCAACCGGTCTTGTCACGCTGCGCCTGTTCCTGCCGGAAAGCCGCCCGGCTTCGGCGCGGGCACAGAGCGGTGTCAAGGCCGCCTTCCATAACTACCGCATTCTGCTCAGCGATCCGCATTTCCTCGCCGTCTCGGTCATTGCCTCGGTGAGCCTTGCCGGTTTCTTCGTCTATATCGGCAATTCCTCCTTCGTCATGCAGACGCATTACGGCCTGTCGCCGGTCGGCTATTCGCTGATCTTTGCCATCAACGCCGTCAGCTTCGTCATTACCTCGCAGACCACCGGGCGGCTCGCGCGGCATTTCGGTTTCCGCCAGGTCATCCGCATGGCCATCATCGGCCAGGCCTGCGCGACACTTCTGCTGCTGGGGCTGATCCTCGCCGGCATCGATGCGCTGCCTTTGGTGGTCGTGCTGCTGGCGGCCGGGTTCGGCTTCATGGGCTTCATCCTGCCCTCGACCTTCGTCCTCGCCATGGAACGGCATGCCGCCCGTGCGGGGACTGCCTCGGCCCTGATCGGCACCTTCAACTTCGCCGGCGGTGCCGCCGCCGTGGCAGCGGTCTCGCCTTTCATCAACGGCACACCGCTGCCGATGGTGACGGGCATCGCGGTCTGTGCGGTCATCGTGCTGCTGGTCGGCCTGGTGATGCTGGGCCGGCATGAGGACGCGGAAACCCACAGCCCCGTCGTGGAGGAGCGCAAGGCGGCCTGAGCGCTGCCAGCCTGAGCGCCGCTAGCGGTCCTGCTTCACGAAATCGATGAAGGCGCGCAAGGCCGCCGGCACCTGGCGACGGCTGGGATAGTAGATGAAGAAGCCCGGATAATACGGGCACCAGTCCTCCAGCACGCGGATGAGCCGGCCGGCCTCGATATGCTGAGCGACGAGACCTTCGAAGACATAGGCGATGCCGCTGCCTGCCAAGGCGGCATCGATCATCAGATCCTGCTCGCTCAAGGTGATCGGGCCGTCGACTTCGATCTCCAGCTCGGTGCCGCCGCGCTCGAACTCCCAGCGATAGAAAATGCCGCTGGAAAAGCGGTAGCGGATGCAGGGCAGCTTCAGGAGATCGCGCGGCTCGCGCGGGATCGCATGCCGTTTGAAATAATCCGGCGCGGCAATGATCGCGGTGCGCTGGCGCGGGCCGATCGGCAGCGCGATCATGTCGCCGGCAATGGTCTCGCCGAAACGGATACCGGCATCGCAACCCTCGGCGATGACATCCACCAGGGCATTGTTGAGGTCGATCTCGACATGGATATCAGGAAAGGCAGCGATGAAGCGCGTCACCATCGGCAGGAGCACAATGCGCGCCGCAGCCGGGGCGGCGTTGATGCGCAGCGTGCCGGTCGGCGCACCACGGAAGGCATTGAGGTCCTCGACGGCGTCATCGATGTCGCGGAAGGCCGGCGTGATCCGGTCATAGAGTAGCTGCCCGGCCTCGGTCAGGGCCACGCTGCGGGTGGTGCGGTTGAGGAGCCGCAGGCCGAGGCGCTCCTCGAGATTGCGCAGAGCATGGCTGAGCGCCGAAGCGGTGACACCCAGTTCCACCGAGGCCTTGCGGAAGCTGCGGTGCCGGGCGATCGCCAGGAAACTCGACAGATCGGCAGGATCGATGCGTGCCATCAGTGATTTTCCATTAGTGAATTTTGTTCAGTAGTCTGATTAGAACTTAGCGGATTATTTCATGAGCTGCCAGGAGCTAGATTTTCCTCACCAGCCCGAACAAACCCTCGGCATCCGCCGAAGGCCTTGAAAAACCAAGGAAGATCCGGGCTTTTTTGAGAGGAGAAAGATCATGCGCGTTTGGTTCATTACGGGTGCGTCCCGTGGTTTCGGTGCCCTGATCACCCAGCAGGCTCTGGCCGCCGGCGATGCCGTCGTCGCCACCGCCCGCGATCCCAAATCCGTCACCGCCAAGCTCGGCAGCCATGATCGACTGCTGCCGGTGAAGCTCGATGTCACCAGCGAAACCGAGGCCCAGGAAGCGGTCGCCGCCGCCCTGAAGAAATTCGGTCGCATCGACATCCTGATCAACAATGCCGGCTTCGGCCTCTTGGGCGCGGTCGAGGAATCCAGCGCCAAGGAAGTCGAGCGGGTCTATCAGACCAATGTCTTCGGTCTCCTGTCGGTCACCCGCACCGTGCTGCCGCAGATGCGCCGCCAGCGCTCCGGCCATGTCATCAACATCTCCTCGGTCGGCGGTTACGCCGCCTATGCCGGCTGGGGTGTCTATGGCTCGACCAAATTCGCCGTCGAGGGATTGAGCGAGGCCCTGGCGATGGAACTTGCCCCGCTCGGCATCAAGGTGACGGTGGTCGAGCCCGGTTTCTTCCGCACCGACTTCCTCGATGACCAGTCGCTGCTGAAGACCGAGACGCGGATCGAAGACTATGCCGAGACGGTGGGTGCCATGCGCGATTTCGCGGCCGGCGCCAATCACGCCCAGCCCGGCGATCCTTCCAAGCTCGCCACCGCCATGATCGAGCTGGTCAATGCCAAGAACCCGCCGGTCCGTCTGCCGCTCGGCAGCGACACGGTAGCACGGGTCGCCGAAAAGAATGCCCAGGTCGCGCAGGAAACCGCGCAATGGCACCGGCTCGCCTTCTCGACTGATTTCACCGCGTAACCCTCATTACCAACATCGATCACCGCGGGC
>DATMUQ010000498.1:0-3157 GCA_035563795.1 Terriglobales bacterium
CCGAACTGCCGCCCGCCGATCTCAAGCTCTTCACCAATATCGTGCTGGGTGCCGCCACCCATGTGGCGGAGCTCGATGACATGATTGCCGGCGTCCTCACCGAGGACTGGACGGTCGAGCGCCTGGAAGCGATTTTGCGCGCCATCCTGCGCTGCGGCACCTATGAGCTGGTGCACCGTCCCGATGTCCCGCCGCGCGTCACCATTGCCGAATACGTCGCCGTCACCGATGCCTTCTTCAGCGCCCGGGAGACCGGTCTGACCAACGGCATCCTCGATCAGCTCGCCCGCAGCCTGCGACCGGGCGAGATGGTGAAGCGCGGCAACAACCCGGCCTGACATGAGCGAGCCGGGTACTGACAAGACTGGGTCGCTGCCCGCTAGTGCGTTGCCGGGAGAATTCGCCCTCATCGGGCGTTATTTCGCGCCGCTCGCCAAGGGCATGCCCGGCGCCCTCGATCTCACCGACGATGCCTGCACTTGGCAGCCGCCGGCGGGTGAAGAGGCGGTGCTGACCGTCGATGCCCTGATCGCCGACGTGCATTTCCTGCGCACCGATCCGCCCGACCTGGTGGCCCGCAAGATGCTGCGGGTCAACCTGTCGGATCTTGCCGCCAAGGGCGCCAAGCCGGCCGGCTATCTGATGACGGTGGCGGTCGATCGCGCCGTCGATGAAGCCTGGATCGCCGCCTTCGCCCGGGGCCTGGCCGAGGATCAGGCAACGTTCGACATCCATCTGATGGGCGGTGATACGGTCAAGACGCCGGGCCCGCTCAGTTTTTCCCTGACGGCGATCGGCACTGTTCCCGTCGGCACCGTTTTACGCCGCAACGGCGCGCAAGCCGGTCAGAGCCTGTTCGTCACCGGGTCGATCGGTGACGGCTATCTCGGCTTGCAGGTGCTGCGCAACCGGCTGTTCGATCTCTCCTGGGAACACCGGGAGTTTCTCGCCCGGCGCTATCAGCTGCCGGAGCCGCGGGTGGTCTTCGGCCAGGAACTGCGGCAACGCGGCCTGGCGGCCGCAGCAATGGATGTCTCGGACGGGCTGATCGCCGATCTCGGCCATCTGGCCACCGCATCGGGCTGTGGCGCCATCCTGCGCAGCGCCGATGTGCCGCTCTCCGAGGCCGCAGCGGAACTGGTGGCGGCCGAGCCGGTGCTGATCCTCGATCTGCTCGCCGGCGGCGATGACTATGAGATCCTGTTCGCGGCCGCACCGGAGAAGAAGGCTGAGATCGAGGCCCTGGGCCGCGCCTGCGGGCTGGCGGTCACGGAAATCGGCAGCTTCACTGCCGGCCGGGAGGTCGTGGTCCAGGACCGGACCGGTGACCTCATCCAATTGACCCATAAGGGTTATTCGCATTTCTGACGGTCTGTCGGCGAGTACAGTCGTTTTGCCGGTTAGAGCCGGATCGTTTAGGGCCGAAGCACGCAGTGCTTCGACCCGAAAACGTGAATCCGTCTCTATTCAATATGATAGAGGGCGATTCACGCTTTAAGCGGAAGCCAATTGGCTTCCGCTTAAAGCGATCACGCTCTGGTTAAGCCTTGTTAACCAAAGCACCCTAAACTCGCTGCCGAAACGATTCGGGTCCGCGTACGGATGAAAAAGCTGCTCCTCATCCTGGTCTTGTTGCTGCTCTTGGGGGGCGGGGCTGCCGCTGCATGGTGGTTCTATCTGCGCAAGCCCGACAATGCGCCGCCACCGCCACCGCCGGCACCGACCCTCAGCAAAGTCGACCTCGAGGCCCTGCCGATCTCGGTCATCAAGAACAACCGGGTGGCGCGCGTCTTCTATCTCAAGCTGACGCTGATCTTCGACGACCCGAAGAAGCAGGACAAAGTCGAGAAAATCATGCCGCGGCTGGTCGACGGCTACAATGTCGAGCTGCATGAGCTACTGTCGCGCAAGCTGATGGAAGAGAGCGACTACAACAACGACCTCATCATCATGCGCCTGCAGGAAGTGAGCGACCGGCTGATGGGACCGGGCACGGTCGCGAAGGTCAGCATCTCCGGTATCGATCGCCAGGAATACAAGTAACTCCCGTACAAACCGCTGCCGCAACTGGTGTCTTGGGCGCCGCGAGAAAAGCCCGCTGCGGCTGGTGATCTTTTCGCTTGCCGGAATTTTCTCCGGAAGCGCATCCTCTGTTGACGCAATAGCCGCGCCAAGCGGCAGCTATCGGCACTGCGCGAAAGCGGACCGATGGCAGAACAGGGGAGGTGTCATGTCGGTCTATGAGATCGGGCTCGATCGCAATACCAGCAACTATGTTCCGCTGACGCCGATTTCCTTCCTGCAACGCTCGGCAGAGGTCTATCCCGATCATCTTGCGCTCATCGATGGTGAGCGGTCGATCACCTATCGCGAAATGTTCCACCGTTGCCGACAGGTGGCGGATCGCCTGCGCGCACTCGGTGTCCGCCATAACGATACGGTCTCGGTGCTAGCGCCGAATTGCGTTGCTCTTCTCGAAGCGCATTACGCCATCGCCATGGCCGGCGCTGTGCTCAATGCCATCAACTACCGGCTCGACGGCCCGACCATCGCCTTCATCCTCAATCACGGCCACAGCAAGGTATTGCTGGTCGATTCCGAATTTGTGCCGCAGGCGCGCCAGGCGCTGCAGCTGATCGGTCGCGAGATCACGGTGATCGAGATCCTCGCCGATGGCTTTCCCGGCAGCCAGGGGCAATGGACCAGCTATGAAGATTTCCTTGCTGCCGGCGATCCCGATGCGGCGATCGACTGGCCGCAGGATGAGTGGCAGGCGATCTCGCTCAACTATACCTCCGGCACCACCGGCGACCCCAAGGGTGTCGTCTATCACCATCGCGGCGCCTATCTGAATGCGCTTGGCAATGCGCTCGGGACCTATCTCACACCGGACAGCGTCTATCTCTGGACCTTGCCGATGTTCCATTGCAACGGCTGGACCTTCACCTGGGGCGTCACCGCGGTGGGCGGGACCCATGTCTGCCAGCGGGCGATCGTGCCGGCGCAGATCTTCGCCAAGATCGCCCGCCACCGGGTCACGCATATGTGCGGCGCGCCGATCGTGCTCTCGATGCTGGCCTTCGCACCGGACGGCGACCGTACGGCCTTCGGCCATCCAGTGCGCATCACCACCGGCGGCGCTGCGCCGACCAGCACT
>DATMUQ010000499.1:0-3311 GCA_035563795.1 Terriglobales bacterium
GCGCAAGCTTTCCCGCAATATTCGCGCCGTTGGTTCCGTACAGGCTGATGAATCCCGCCAACTCGCCGTCGCCAGTCGCTTCGATGGCCTGGTCGAGAAACTCTATATCTCAAAGACCGGCGACCAGGTGCAGGCAGGCCAGAAGCTTCTGGAGATCAACAGTCCAGACCTCCGTGAGGCCGAGCGTAACTATGTGACAGCCCGGCACCTGGCGCCGGACCTGATGCAGGTCAATATCGAGCGCCTGATCAGCCAGGGACTGACCCAAGCCCAGATCGCCGAATTGAAAGACGGCAATGAGGTACCGCGCACGACTGGCATTTATGCGCCTGGCGATGGTGTAGTGATAGAGAAGTCGGTGATCCAGGGCGCCTGGGTCAAGGCTGGCGACACCCTCTATAAGCTCGTCGACCTCCGTCATGTCTGGGTTCTGGCGGATGTCTATGAACGGGATCTGGCCAGCATCCATAGCGGTGAGACGGCCTCGGTGACCTTCACCGCCTATCCCGGCAAGCAGTTCCAGGGCACCGTCAGTCTGGTCTATCCGGCAGTCGACATGGGCACACGGACAGCTAAAGTCCGCATCGAACTCGATAATCCTAATCTGATGCTGAAGCCTGGCATGTATGCCGATGTCGGCATCGCAACGGATCTAACCGACCAGATCGCCCTCACTGTGCCAGACAGCTCGATCCTGGATGATGGCAAAAACCAAATTGTGCTCGTTTCCCGTGGGGAAGGCCGTTTTGAACCGAAGGAGGTGAAGCTCGGTAGTCGTGGCAACGGCTATGCCGAGGTGCTGAGCGGTCTCGATAAGGGAGAAAAGGTCGTCGTCAGTGCCAACTTCCTGATCGATGCCGAGAGCAATCTACAGGCTGCCTTACGCGCTTTTACCGCCGACAAGACTGCAGCCAAATCTCCGTCCGGCGCCGCGCAGGAGGTCACCCAATGATCTCCGCCATCATCGGCTGGTCAAGCCGCAACATATTCCTGGTCCTGCTCGGGACCCTTTTCATCATCGTGGCGGGCGTTTTCGCGGTTCGGACCATACCGCTCGACGCGATCCCCGATCTCTCAGACACCCAGGTCATCGTCTATACGGACTATCCAGGTCAGGCACCACAGGTCGTCGAGGATCAGGTTACCTATCCGCTGACCACGGCGATGATCAGCGTGCCGAAATCCAAAGCGGTACGCGGTTTCTCATTCTTCGGTGCTTCCTTCGTCTACATCATCTTTGAGGATGGCACCGACATCTATTGGGCGCGCAGCCGGGTTCTGGAATACCTGAACTTCGCCCAAAAGAACCTGCCATCCGGCGTGAAGCCATCCCTGGGGCCTGACGCGACCGGTGTCGGCTGGGTCTATCAATACGCCTTGCTTGGGGCCAAGGAGTCCCTAGCGGAGCTGCGGACGATCCAGGATTGGTATGCTCGTTACCAGATCGCCAAGGCGTCCGGCGTCTCGGAAGTCGCCAGCGTCGGTGGCTTCACCCAGCAATACCAGGTCGTCGTCGATCCCATCCGCCTGCGCGCCTATGACGTTTCCCTGGACCAGGTCCGAGAAGCCATTCGCGCCAGTAATATGGATGTGGGCGGCCGGACCGTTGAAATGGCGGAGACCGAGTATGTCGTGCGTGGTCGGGGTTACCTGACGAGCGTCGATGACCTCGCCAAGGTTGTTCTCAAGGTCAAAGACGGCGTGCCGGTGTTGCTTTCTGACGTGGCGCGGGTTGAGCTTGGGCCGGACGAGCGGCGGGGCATCACCGAGCTGAATGGCGAAGGCGAAGTTGTCAGCGGTATTGCCCTGCAGCGTTTCGGCGAAAACGCCCTCGATGTCATCGACAATGTGAAGGCGAAGATCGCCGATATCGCCAAGGGTCTGCCCGAGGGCGTCCATATCCAATCGGTCTATGACAGATCAGAGTTGATCCACCGCGCCATCGACAACCTGCAGCACACGCTGCTGGAGGAAAGCATCGTTGTCGCCATCGTCTGCTTCATCTTCCTGCTGCATATCCGCAGCGCCCTCGTGGCCATCTTCATGCTGTCGGTTGGCGTGCTGATTTCCATGATCGTCATGCGGTTGATGGGTGTCAGTTCAAACATCATGAGTCTTGGTGGCATCGCTATTGCCATCGGGGCGATGATCGATGCCGCCATCGTCATGATCGAGAATGCCCATAAGCATCTGGAGCGGTCACCCGATAAGCCAAGGGTTCAGGCCCTGGTAGAGGCTGCGAAAGAGGTCGGGCCAGCACTCTTCTTCGGATTGCTGATCATCACGGTCTCCTTCCTGCCGGTTTTCACCCTGGAAGCCCAGGAAAGCAGGATGTTCAAGCCACTCGCCTTCACCAAGACCTTCTCGATGGCAGGCGCAGCATTCCTCTCGATCACCCTGGTGCCGGTACTGATGATCATCTTCGTACGCGGGAAGATCATCGCCGAACATCGCAACCCGATTAACAGGTTCATGATCTGGCTATACCGGCCAATCATCAAATTGGTCCTCAAGGCGAAGATCCTGACGATCCTGCTGGCTTTGGGCGCCTTGGCCGCAACGGTCTATCCGCTCCGCCATCTCGGTACTGAGTTCATGCCGACCCTGAACGAGGGGACGCTGTTTTACATGCCGACGACCCTGCCGGGCATCTCGGTGACCAAGGCGGGGGAGCTGCTGCAGACCCAGAACAAGATCATCAAGAGCTTCCCAGAGGTTGAATCAGTCTTCGGCAAGTCCGGTCGGGCGGCGACGGCAACGGACCCCGCGCCAACCGAGATGTTCGAGACCATCGTCAATCTGAAGCCAGAGTCCGAATGGCGGCCGGGCGTCACCATCGACAGCCTGATTGCCGAAATGGACGGCGCTTTGCAATTTCCCGGCGTCAGCAACGCCTGGACCATGCCAATCAAGGCGCGCATCGACATGCTGTCGACCGGCATCCGGACACCTGTCGGCATCAAGGTCATTGGTACCGATCTGCAGGTAATGGATAAGCTTGCAAAGCAGATCGAGGCGGTGGTCCGCCAGGTGCCGGGCACGTCCAGCGCTTTCGCCGAGCGGGTGCTCGGGAGCTATTACCTGAATATCACCCCCAACCGGGATGCTCTGGCTAGGTACGGGATCAGCGTTGAGAAGTTCCAGGATTCCGTCGCCATGGCTCTGGGCGGTGAGATGGTGACGACGACCGTTGAGGGACGAAAGCGCTTCAGCGTCAATCTTCGCTATCCCCGTAGCCTACGGAGCGACCCGGCCGCGATCTCGGATCAGGTCTTGATCGACAGCCCGACCGGCTCGGCCGTTCCCTTAGG
>DATMUQ010000500.1:0-10656 GCA_035563795.1 Terriglobales bacterium
CCCCAGCCAGCACCGTCCGAGATGGGTGAGCGGCATAGGTCCCCCGCCGGGCTGCTCACAAAAGGACCGGATCGATCATCCTTCCCCCAATTGATGATCGATCCGGTCGTTTTTTGGCTGCATCGTTTCCGCCTGTCATTCCCCCTATCATATTGGCCCACCATCTGCGCCGGTGATCCCGCCAGTCCCCCCGTCTGTGATGCTGAGGCAGCGAAACGCCCCGAGGCCGCCGGTGCCGGCCGCCCATCCCGCCAATATGCCGGACCGTACCTGGCCACCAGGATGAGAGGATAATCTTAACGCCCGCCGGTTCGTGCCGCTGTGCCTGGACCATCCCTCTGGACGGGTCGTAACGTGCTTTTAATCGTCTTTGAGGGATGATCGCCGCCAGGGAAGATCCGCACGCAGCGCCGGCAGGGCGGCGGAGCAGGCACGACAATAGAGCAGGCACGACGACAGAGCAGGCAAGGACCTGCCGCTGCGCCGGATAAAAGGCGGAACCAATAACGCGTCATGAAACTTGGCAGACGACCGATCAACCTGCGCACCGAAATGGCGATCTGGGCGACGCTCGGCGCCATGACGCTGGTCGGCATCCTGACGACGATCAGTGTCACCACGGTGACGCGCCATATCGAGCGCGAGAGCCGTGACGACGTCGCCATCCTCGCCAATGACGCCGCCCAGGCCTTCGATCACCAGATGTCGCGCTACTTCCGCATGTCCGGCATGGCCGCCGGCCTCGACTTCCTGCGCCTGCCGCATATCTCGCCCGCCGCCAAGCGCGCCTTGCTCTTCAATCTACAGACCGTCGCCACCAATTGCCTGTGGATCGGCATCGTCGGCCCCGACGGCATCGTCGAGGTGAGCGGCGACGGACGGCGCGAGGGCACCAGCGTCAAGCAGGAGGACTGGTTCATCGAGGGCCTGCACCAGCCGATGATCACGCCCCTGCGCGAACCCTCCGACATGGCGCTCGCCTTGTTGCCGGTCGGCGAGGGCCAGCGCGTCATCGATATCGCCCGGCCGTTGCGCGATCCCGCCGGCAACCTGATCGGCGTCATCGACATGACGGTGTCGTCGAAATGGGCGGTGGAGTTCCGCAACCTGCTGCTGCGCAACCGCAACAACGCGGTCGGCATCGACATCATCGTCACCGACCGTGACGGATATGTGCTGCTCGGCCCGGACAGCCTGTTCGGCCAGACCCTTGCCTTCGCCTCCGACAAGGAGGACACGGCCGATGGCGAAGCCAGCCCGCTGGTCTCCGGCATCTATCACAACCAGGCGATGAACCGGAAGGCGGCCCTGACCAGCGCGCTTGGCCTGCATGTCGTCGACTGGCCCGATGGCGGCGATTACATCAGCGCCGTCGGCACCGGCACCGGCTACCAGGACTTTCCCGGCCTGCACTGGAACATCGTGGTGCGCCAGCCACGCGCGATCGCCTTTGGCCCCGCCGATGTCATCCGCGACCGCCTGGTCCTCGCCGGCATGCTGCTTGCCGTGCTGTTCGCCGGGCTCGGCTGGGTGGTTGCCGACCGCATGACCGATCCCATCCGCCATCTCACCCGCCATGCCCGCCGCTTGGCCAACGGCGAGCGCGGCATCGTCTTTTCCAGCACGCGTGGCACCCGCGAAGTGGCGGTGCTGGGCGAGACACTGGATCACCTGGTGGAAAATCTGCTGCAGCGCGAACAGCAGCTGCTCGACCTCAACGCCACGCTGGAAAGCCGGATCGGCGAAAGGACCGCTCTGCTGGCTGCCGCCAATCGCAGCCTGGAAGAGGAAATGGCCCAGCGCCAGTCGGTTG
Source organism: Terriglobales bacterium (assembly GCA_035563795.1). Lineage (GTDB taxonomy): Bacteria > Pseudomonadota > Alphaproteobacteria > Dongiales > Dongiaceae > Dongia_B. The sequence continues at coordinate 1,814 of DATMUQ010000500.1, forward strand.
AGACCGAGCGCGAGGCTTTGATCCGGCAGCTGCGCGACCAGGCCGAGCATGATTCCCTGACCGGCGCCCTGAACCGCCGTGCCTTCCTGGTGATGGCGGAACGCGATCGCCGGCGCCAGCGCCGCAGCGGCGGCCGCCTCGCCCTCATCATGTTCGACATCGATCACTTCAAGCGCGTCAATGACACCTACGGCCATGGCACCGGCGACGAGGTGATCCGCCAGGTGGTGGCGGTCGCCGCGAAGATCGTGCGCGAGAGTGATTTGCTCTGCCGCTATGGTGGCGAGGAATTCGCCTTGCTGATCGCCGATCCCGGCGCCGACCGCGCCATGCTGGTGGCCGAGCGCCTGCGCAAGCAGGTCGCCGCCCTGCAATTCAGCGCCCTCGGGCATGCGCAAGAGGATGAGACGGCGCAGAAGCTGCCGGAACAGAGCCGGCCAGAGCAGAATACGCCGGAACAGGCCGTACCTGGCGAAACGACGGCAAAGCCCGACACCTTCCAGATCACCATCAGCCTGGGCGTGACGCTGGAACTCTCTACCGCGTTGCCCGAGAACGGCATCAGCCTGATGCTCGACCGCGCTGACCAGGCACTCTACGAAGCCAAGCGCAGTGGTCGCAACCGCACCGTGCTCGATCGCCGGTCGGAAGACAGCCTTGCCGCCCATTCGCGTGTCGCACCGGGCAGTGACGCGACTGTCGAAAAGACGGGTGCCGAAAAGATGGGTGCTGAAAACACCACCGCCGATAAAACACAGGCCGACAAACCGGCCGCATCCCCGATCGCCACCGTGCAGCGGGATAATCTGCCGATCGACCTGCCGTCGCAGGCCGCTAACGATAGCTGACAGGGCTGGCCGACGGGGATTGCTGAAAGACCGCCGCCGGCTTCAATCTCGGCCGCTCTCTGCCTCCGGCGCAATATCGAGATGCCGCGCCAAGGCGGCCTTGACCAGCTCAACCGAGGTCATATGCGGCATGTGACCGGTGGTGTCGATGATCTCCATCTCGCAATTACGCAGGTGATCCAGCAGATAGCGCGCCGCCGAGAACGGCACGGCCGGGTCCTGCAACGATTGCAGCAGCACCGTCGGCGTCTCGATCGCCTCCAGGCAGTCACGATAATCGCCAAGCAGGATCATCTTCGCCGTGGCCACGGCGATATCCGGCCGCATGGCAGTGAGACTGCCGGTGAAGTTCAGGGTCGCCGGATCCTCGGGCGGGCGGCTGATGGCGAAGGCGGCATAATTCACCGCCCAGTCGCGATAGCTGCGCGCCGCCGCCACCAGGATGTCGGCGACCTGCTCGGCATCGAAGCCGCCCTGATAGTCATCGGTATTGAGATAGCTGGCCGAGGCACCGATGGTGATCAGCTTATCGACCAGTGCGGGACGCCGCGCCGCCGCCAGCAGGGCGATCATGCCGCTGACCGAATGGCCGACGATGCGGCAGCGATGGACCCGGAGATCGTCGAGGATCGCCAGCAGGTCATCGACATAGCCCTCCAGCGTGTTGTGCCGGCGCAGATCGAAGAAGGCCGGATCGGCGCTGGCGCTGCAGGCAAGATCGTAGAGGATGACATCGTAACGCTGCGCGAGGTCGTCGATATATGGTTGCCAGACGCGCTGATCGGCCCCGAAGCCATGCGCCAGCACGACCACATCGGCATCCGCGCCCGGTCGCCGGCCCTGCCCTGGTGCCGCGCTGACCTGCCGAACATTGAGTGCCCGTGTGGTCCATGACAGCATGCTGCGAACTCCCGGTCGATGCTTCGGCGCGCCATGCCGGCGCGCCCTCACCCGATTTCTAGCGCAGCTCTCCTGATCATGCAGCTGATCGTCGCCTTGTTTGACGCAATGTTGATAGCCCGGCGACGCATGGCTCTCAACAAATGGCTCCCCGGCAAACGAAGCCGGCGGACATCTTGCGATACCCGCCGCCGCGTTTTTATCTGTCACACCATGATGGCCGGCGCACAGCCGGAAGCCTCAGCTTTCCCAGGCCGATTCACGGATGATCGAGCAGAAGTTCAGCCGCTTATAGGTCGGGTCCTTATCGGCCAGCACATCCGCCTTCACATTGCCGAAGGTGGTCAGCGGCTTCTTGATGGTGCCGCCGGCAAAGGCATCGATGATGTTTTCCTTGAAGTGATGGCCGCGCGGATGATGCTCGCAGACATGATGGCGCTGCTCATCGGTGAAGTCGTGATAAGCGATGCCGAGCACGTCCATCTCCACGCCATTGGTCAGCAAGGCAACCGTCGGGCGCATATGCTCCGGCACACCCGGTGTCGTGTGGAGGGCGATCGCCGCCCAGACATCGTCGACATCGCGTTCCGGAATGTCATAGGCCTTGAGGAAATCGCGGGCGGCATTGGCGCCGTCGACCTCGAAGCGGAAATCCTTGCTGGCATATTTCTCGGTCAGGCCCATGTCATGGAACATGGCGCCGATATAGAGCAGCTCCGGATCGTAGCGCAGCTTGCGGCGCTCGCCAGTCAGCGCACCCCAGAAGAAGACGCGGCGCGAATGATGATACAGCAGGTCGTTCTCGGTATCGCGCACCAGCTGGGTGGCGGCACGGGCCAAGGCACTCTCGGGAACCTGGATGCCGGCGATGATGGTGGGGGTGGCGATGAGCTTGCTCATGTGAAGTCTCCTCTTCAAACGGTCCATGCGGTGGAAATCGGGCGCGATCCGCCGCAGCGCGCCGTCACGCGGCGGGCCTGGCCAGATCAGTTCTTGCGGGATGCCTGCCGCCCCGGATCTCGGCGCGCGGCCTGGCAGCGGCTTTAGTTGTAGCGGTTGCTGGAGATCGGATCGCTGGCCGGGAAGCTGTCCTCCAGGGCACAGTCGAGCCAGGCTTCGTCGGCGGCGCGGCCGCTCTCGTCACGGTCCTCGCTTTCCTTGCCGGCCGCCAGGGTGGCGAGCACGGCAGCCGCCAACAGGCCAGCCGGAACCCGCAGCTGCTCACGGGCGATCTCCACCTCCAGATGGTTCAGCTCGGGGCCGAACTCCATCTCGGCAGCTTGCGACGAAAACGCGAAAGTCTGGTTGAAATCACGCATTGGATGATCCTCCTCGCTGTCCTGCCGACCGGCCGGTAACTTTCAGCACTGCGGCGTCTCGATAAGAAATCATCTCGTTTTTCAGGGGCTTGCTTCAATGCGCAGGGGCCATCGCTTCCTGCCAAGCAACCGTGCTTTTCTGCCTCTGGACCCCTTGCCCGAGTGTTTCGGGCTGGCGCCACCTTGCCAGCCATGCCCGATCGCAAGATTGCCCATCTGGCCGATATATGCGACTGGACTAGCGGGATACCGGCAGCGGCCGGAAACCGAGAGTGAAAGGGCAGCGATCATGACGGTCCAGCGCGTCGCCATCCTGGTGCATGAAGGTGTGCAGGCGCTGGATGTCGCCGGGCCGGTCGATGTCTTTGCCGAAGCCAATGGCTTCCTGCCGGCGGGCAGCGGCTATGAAACCGTGCTGGTCGGCCCCGGCACTGCCCCCTTGCGCGCCTCCAACCGCATGCAGCTGGTGCCGGATCTCGATCTCAGCGAGGCGACCGAGGATTTCGCCATGGTGCTGGCGGCCGGCGGCCCGGCCTTGCCCGAGGCGGCCCCCGATGCGGCATTGTCGCACTGGCTGACCGACGCAGCGGAACGGGCCGGGCTCTATGGCTCGATCTGCACCGGTGCCTTCCTGTTCGGCCATGCCGGATTGCTCGACGATCGCGCCGTCACCACCCATTGGCAGAATGCCCCCCGCCTCGCCGCCCTCTTCCCCAAGGCACGGGTCGATTTCGACCGCATCTATCTGCGCGATGGCCGCCTCGTCACCTCGGCCGGCGTCACCGCCGGGATCGATCTCGCTTTGGCCCTGGTGGCGGAGGATCACGGCCAGCAAGTGGCGCTGGCCGTCGCCAAGCGCCTGGTCGTCGTCGCCCAACGCCAGGGCGGCCAGTCGCAATTCAGCCCCTTCCTCACCGCCCCCGCCGATGCGACCTCGCCCATCGCCAAGGTGCAGGCGCATGTGATGGCGCATATCAACGACGATCTCTCGGTCAACCGCCTCGCCGAGGTGGCCGGCATGAGTGCACGCAATTTCGCCCGCAGCTTCGTCGAGGCCATGGGGGCGACACCGCATGATTTCATCGAAGGAGCGCGCATCGACAAGGCGCGCAACCTGCTGGAAGGCAGTCACCTCGCCTTGAAGGCGGTGGCCTTCGAGAGCGGCTTCACCAATGCCGATCGCATGCGCCTCGTCTTCCTGAAACGCCTCGGTCTCTCACCGACGCAATACCGCGCCAGCTTCCAGCGCAACCTCCACTGAACCGCCGCATATGCAGCTTGCCATCAGCTTTCTGTCGCAAGAAAGATTGATGACTCACCGCTATCGCAGCCGCCGCCGGGCTTGATCTTTCACCCGCTTCGGCTGATTGTTTTTGCGGATGCGCCGACGGCCTGGCGGCAATGAGTCAGGGCCACCGGCACCTCCGGGGTGGGGCGACTTAAGACATTTCAGAACACGGCATCTTCGCGGGCGCGCGCCGGCGAAGGCGTCACGCATGAGTGGCCGGGCTGGTCGGCGACCTCATGTGTCATGTCACGAATGACCGCTGCAGCGTGATTGGCATCGCCGACCGGCAGGTCCGAACGATGTCACCAATCCGGACGATGCGGCGCGCCTGAAGAGACCCGACTTTATTGCCGCCAGCAGGGAGCACAGCACGAAACGATCGACAGGCAAGACACTTGGGGAGCGACATCTTGGCGACTGACAGGACAACCTTGGTGGTATTCGTGACCGATGGCGGCTTTCTCGTGCCCTCGCTGGTCGCCGCATCGCAATTGCTCGCCCAGCGGATCGATGAGATCGCCGATATCATCATCTATACCGTCGATGTGAAACCGGAGCTGCTAGACAAGCTGCGCCAGCACAATCCGCGGCTCCGCTTCGAGGACATGCCGGCCGATCTCTTCCTGCCGCCGGAGAATGTCGATTTCGTCAAGAACCATGTGCCGGTCACCTCGCTGGCCCGCCTCGCCTTGCAGGAGGTGATGGACAAGAAATATACCGACATCGTCTATATCGACGGCGATGTGCAGGTGGTGGGCGATGTCCGGCGCCTGATCCAATGCCAGGTGCCGGAGGGCAAGATCATGGCCGGGCTCGGCAGCGCCTGGCTCGATGACGGCAAGGATGAGGTGGCGACCCCGCGCGGCTATCTCGAGGCCCTGGGCGGCATCGCCCCGGCCGATTACTTCAATGCCGGCGTGCTCGCCTTCTCGGCGGAGACCTGGCGCGAGAATGCGTTGAAGACGCTGCATTTCTTCTTCGCCAACTCCTCGGCCTGCATCCGCCACGATCAGAGCGCGCTCAACGCCGTCTTCAAGGACAATGTCGTGCATCTGCCGCCGAAATATAACTTCCATTCGGTCTATGCCGATCTCGGCGTACAGCAGCATTATCAGCCGGCGATCATCCACTTCACCGGCCCGAACAAGCCCTGGGGCCGCCCCGCCGCGCCCTGGTGGGGCAGCTTCCGCCACAGCTATCGCGCCCTCATCGCCCAGCAACCTTATCTCGCCGGCTTCCTCAAGATCGATGGGGAAAACGCGATGGAGACCTCGCTGCGCCGCGCCAAGAGATGGCTGAAGCACCGCCCGCCGATCGCCGCCCGCGATGACAAGATTGCGCGCTTCAACAGCTATGTGCGGAAGAACAGTTTTCCGTGTTAGGTAATGGATAAGCGTCAACGCCCGAATGGGTAGCTAACCCGGACTAGATGCCAAAAAGAACGATGCCATGCCGATCACGCTTTATAGCTTCAAGTTGAAGCGCGAGTTGCCGCTCTTATCGGATGACGAATATCGCCCGATTGAGCAGGCTCTCACCAATCGCCTCGAAGAAATAAAAGAATATAGGCGGCGGCACCACGCTTCAATCGAGGAAGCGAAGCGGCACGCATCCAATGATCCTCTGGATTACTATGAACGCCTGACCGGCATCCGGTTGTCCGATCCAGACGAACTCTATTGGGTCCGGCTCTCGAGATATGGCCGGATATGCCGGCAATGTGAAAAACCGTTTCGAACGCCGAAAGCAAAGCTTTGTGCAGAGTGCGGCCTGGAATTGCCACCAGGTGAGATTACCGGCCCGACAGTCGTCCCGAGCTTTTAAACCCGCGGCATCGTCCCCTTCCGAGCCAGGGGCGAACAAGCTCGCATCAATAGGCAACGCCCAGTTTGTCGCCGGCATTTTCGGTGACGGCGATGCCGAGCTTGGCCGACTCCGTCTTGGCCATGGGCGAGGCCGTGCCGGTGATCCAGAGATCGACCTTGTTGTCATGGCCGAGCTTGGCGGCAGTGCTCATCATCTTGCCCTCGACCTGCCAGGTCTGCTGGGTCCAGAAGACCCGGTCGACCGGCGCCGGCACGAAGGCATGACCCTTCCGGCTCGTCGCCATGACCAGCCGCCCGACGGCGACGATGCGGGTCATGTCCGAGACTTGCCGGTGATAGCCGGCCAGCATCTGCGCCGCGTTGACATAGAAGGTCGCCTCCGCCTCATCCTCCGCCGACAGGGCCTGGGTGAGGAAGGTATCGCGCCCGGCAACCTCGGTGCCGAGATCGGCCAGGCTGGCGGTGATGATGGTCTGGGCCCGCGGCGTGAAAACAGTCTTGTCGAGGAAGCGCTCGATCAGGTCATCGGCGATATGGATTGCCCGCAGCTTGTCGCGATTGATGATGCGCAAACGTGCCGGCGGTTCCTGCTGCAGGACATCGGAGATGGATTTCGCCAGGCGCACATTGCCGAAGGCGGCGGCAGCCGGACCGGACACGCTCATGGTCACGGCCGAGACGCTGAGGCCGCCGATCGCCGCCGCCCAGCCGATCCGGTTCAATTCCTTCTGCAGCGCCTCGTTGCTGGAATAGACATCGATGCCGGCCTCGGCGGCATAATCGCGTTTCCAGGAAGAGACGATCAGCGCCTGCTTCACCATTGAATCTTCGGTCGAACCCTTGGGCGCGCCGATGGCCTCGCCGGCATTCTCGAAGATGCGGAAGACGCCGCTCGGCAAGGAAGAGACCGTGTCGACCGGCGAAGTGATCAGGTCATAGCCGAATTCGAAGGGCGATTTCGCGGCACTGGCGACCGCCGTGGCAAAGGCCTCGCCGCGCGAGATATCCTGCAGATTGGTAATCGCATAGATCTCCGGAACGAGTTTCCTCAACGCGGAATCGCCGATCACCGTGTAGTTGCCGTAATCGGTCTCGATGACCCATTGATGGAAATAGCCGATGGTGTGCACGACCGGATGCACCTTGAAATGCGGCCCGCTCAGCAAGGCTGCCGGTATGACATCCGCCGCCTGGTCGTCGGTTGCCCGCTCGAAATCATCGGCGCTGGCGGGGGCGATCTCCATCGCGCAGAGCGCCACAGAGAGCCCGATGATGACCGCATACCGGCAAAGGACCGAGGGTCTCATCATCCGGGACCTTGTCCCGGGCCGGCGCGGTACTTTCACGTCAGAGGCGATGGTGCGTCCGTTACTGAAGCTCAACATCTGTTCCCCCCAGATATTGCGGCCAGACAATACCGGACGGATTGCGCTCGGCCTGTCAATGCGCGCGGATGCTTCGGTACTCTAGGTTTTTTGGCGACTTTCTTCCATAACGCGAATTCATGACCGCAAGCTGACACCACACGGTGGCACTTCTGGTGACCAAGGATGACAAGGATCGGTTGATCAGCAAAACTGTTTGCCACTGACAGACGCCATGCGCCAGCCGACAGACGCTTCGCAGGGGAAGCGCCGTGCATGGACAATCCACGCATCACTGGCGTGTCAGAAGGCGATGGTCCCCGAGAGTGTCAGCACACCCAAGGCGACCAGCAGAATGCCGGAGATGCGTTGGCCCCAGATGCCAAGGCGCGCGGTCTTCTCGACCAGCACGAAGGCGGCAATGGCGGCGACCCAGGCCAGATTCATGATGCCGACCGCGAAGAGCACGATCATCAGCGCCCAGCAGCAGCCGACACAATAGATGCCATGCGCGATGCCCATACGCAGGGCACCCGCTCTTCCCGGCCGCCAGTGTTGCGACAGGAACCAGATCGGTGAGCTGCAGCGGCTCAGGCAGGCCCGCTTCAACGGCATCCACTGGTAGCATCCGGCAATGATGAAGACGGCGCCGGCCAACACGGAGCTGGCACTGGTCATTGTCGTTGTCACCAATGCCAAATCGACGAGCATGCCCTGAACAGCGGCAGCAACAAGGCTGAACACGCCCCAGATGAGGAGATAGCCGGCGGCAAAGGCAGCCGTGCAGGCCAATGCTGTGCTACCGGGCGAGGTGCTGGCTGATGGCGTCCGCCGGGCGACCTTGGCATAGAGCATGATCATGGGCGCGGCGCTAGGAATCATCATGCCCACCATCATGAGTGTCCACATGGCGAAGCCGAGGGCATATTCCAGCACCCCCCAGCGGCCCATCGGCATCAACAGCATGAAGCTCTGCCAGAAGCTGGGACCCGCCATGGAGGCCATGGTCTCGGCCAGCACCACGAGATAGATCCAGGCGAGCACGGTGACGCCGGCCAAGCTCGCCACCACGATACCGCGGTCACGGCGCAGCACGGCTTCCAAGGCTGTGTCGTCGGCTATCATCGATCCGGCGCGGCTGGCGCGGTCGCGGACCTAGGCCCGCGCGCCGAGCTTCTTCTTGGATTCCTCGTAGCTATAGGCCATGCCGTTATTGTTGAAGGCGAAATGCGCCAGCGAGCTGTGCCGCTTGGCATAGTCGAACTTGATGGGGCCAATTCCCTTGGCGGTGCCGGAGG
>DATMUQ010000501.1:0-2252 GCA_035563795.1 Terriglobales bacterium
CGGCGGCGGCAGATCAATCCTGCCAGAAGGCGGCGCAATCCGGATTGGCGCTGGCCAAGAAGGACGGGTGCTAAGCGCCTCGCAACAAGGTGCAGGTCATTGAGTTGAAGCCCCAGCAGCGGTAATGGCACAGCGCTAGGCGCTCACGCTCTCCGTCGCCGTCAGCACCTCTTCACGGATCCAGCGAGCGAAGGCGCGGATGCGGGCCTCATCGGCGCGGGCGGCGGCATAGACCAGCCAATAGGCGAAGATATCTGGAATACCGACCGGGAAAGGCTGGACCAGCCTGCCGGCGGCGATGTCGTCGGTCACCACCATCCGTGGCACGAGGGCGAGGCCGCGCCCCATCACCGCCGCTTCCAAAGCCAGTTGCGAGGTGCCGAAGAGCGGGCCCAGCGCCACCGTCCTGGCGGCGTCGAGCGCCATCACCCCGGCGGCGGCGAGCCAGGCGGGCCAGCCACCGAGATCGGCGGCATCCTTGCTGATGCGCTGCCGCGTCGCCGGCACCGCCACCCGCAGCAGGCTGTGCTGCAGGACATCGGCCGCTTCCTCCAGCGGACCTTTGACCAGTAGCGCCGGCGCGCAGACGGCGACGATCTCGCCGTAGGGCCAGAGCTTCTCCGCATGCAGCTCGCTGCCGTAATCGCCGGGTCCATAGCGCAAGGCGACATCGACACCGGCGCTGCCGGTCAAATCCGCCAGGGCATCGCCGGCCTGCAACCGGAGATCGATGGCCGGATAGGCCGCCTGGAAGCGATGCAGGCGCGGCACCAGCCATTTGGCGGCGATGGTGGGTGCGGCGCTGATGGTGAGCGTTGCCGCCCCCGCCATCTGGCCGGTTGCCTCCAGCTCGTCCAGCACCCGCTCCAGCCGGGCGAAGGCGTCGCCGGCCGTCTCCGCCAGCCGTGCCCCGCCGGCAGTCAGACGGAGACCGCGATTGAGGCGTTCGAACAGGATGAGGCCGAGATGCTCTTCCAGTGCCTTGATCTGGTGGCTGATGGCGGCCGGCGTCACCGCCAGCTCGGCGGCGGCGGTCTTGAAGCTGTTATGGCGCGCGGCTGCCTCGAAGGCGCGCAAGGCACCCAGCGGCACGGTCGACAGGCGGCGTCTGTTATCGGTCATCGGCTCTATCGGTCATCGGGTCCGGTGCGACAAGCTTCAGATGAGCAAAAGTAACCCGAACCGCAAGGAAAGTCGTTTGCCAATTCAGCGCGCCGGCGGGCAGATTTCCGTCCTGACTTCCGCCGCCATTTCCGACAAGGGATTACCATGACCGAGACCGCCCGACAGACCACCGGCCGCCACTTCCTCTTCCTCGTCTCCAGCGCGCGCAAGGGCGGCAATACCGAGACCCTGGCCCGGGCGGCTGCGGCGTCGCTACCGGCCGGATCGCGCCAGACCTGGCTGCATCACGCCGAGCTGCCCTTGCCCGATTTCACCGATATCCGCCATAGCGGCGACGGCACCTATCCGCTGCCGGAAGGACATGGCAAGACCCTACTCGATGCGACGCTGGCGGCGACCGACCTCGTCTTCGTGGCGCCGGTCTACTGGTACAGCCTGCCAACGGCGGCCAAGCTCTATCTCGATCACTGGAGCGGCTGGATGCGCCTCCCCGGCATCGACTTCCGCCCGCGCATGGTCGGCAAGACCATGTGGGCCGTCACCATGTTGAGCGACCGCGACACCACGCAGGCGGAGCCGCTGCTCGGCAGCCTCAAATGGACGGCCGACTACATGAAAATGAATTGGGGCGGCGCGCTGCTCGGCTACGGCAACAAGCCGGGCGATGTGCTGGTGGATGAGCCGGCACTGAAGCAGGCGAAGGGATTTTTTGCCGGGTGACGATCAGGCGGCTTTCTTCGCCCGTTTCTTCGCCGCACGCGGCTCGGCGCGCAATTGCAGGCCAAGGGCGTCGATGACCTTGAGGACGGTTGCGAATTCCGGTCGGCCTTCGGCGGAAAGCGCCTTGTAAAGGCTGGTCCGGCTCATGCCGACTTTCTCGGACAGCTGCGCCATGCCTTTGGCGCGGGCGATATCGCCGAGCGCAGCGCCGATCAAGCCCGGATCGCCATCTTCGATCGCAGCATCAAGATAGGCAGCGATATCGGCAATCGTCGCCAGATGCTTCGCCGGGTCCCAGCGTGTCGTCTTGAGCCTTGCCATCTCTGATCCTATAGCTGTGCCGCCAATGCCTGCGCCACGATGATATCGCGTTGTTGTGTCCGCTTATCGCCGCCTGCCAACAGGAT
>DATMUQ010000502.1:0-2449 GCA_035563795.1 Terriglobales bacterium
CTTGCCGGCAGCCTTGGCATCGGCTTCCAGCCTGTGGTCGATGCCCTCTTCCGACGTGAAGCCTGTACGTCCATTAACCGCCCCGCCCAGCATCGTAGCCGCCAGCCACGGCCGGAACTTGTCGATCGCTGCGGGATCGAGCCCCACGACCTGCGAAACCTTGACGAATCGCGCCTGCTGCACCGGGGTCAGCTTGTCGGCGATGGGATGATGCGGATCGATCCCATAGGTCTTGACCAGCTGAAACATCGCCGCCTTGTCGCTATCGCCCGTCTCTTCAACCCAGAGTTCGCTGCTCGCGGCAAAAGCCGCGTCAAGCTTGTCGCTATGCCATTTGACGCCCGGCTTCATCGCGTGAATGGTGCCGAAGAAATAGATCGTGCTGTCGGCATCCTTCAGCACCCAGAGGGCGGGATCGGCATGAGCGGCTGACTGCCAAGCAAGAAACGGAATCGAGGCGACGGCGACAAACCGCATCAGCCGCTTCAGCGCGACTTGCATAAAATCAATCACCCCGACGTCTCCCCAGATGGCGCCTGACAATTTTCTGCACTTTATTTAGCATAGGAATAGGATCGCCGCTATCGGAGAGCCGTACATTGTTATCGAGCCAGCAGCAGACCATTCGGCGCATTTTGCGGGTCAATCACGCAGGCGAGCATGGCGCCATCGCCATCTATGAGCGTCAAATTCGCATGTCCCGGCACTATCCCGATTTGTTGCCCTGGCTACAGGAAACGCTCGGGCATGAAAAGCAGCATCGTGGCCGCTTCAGGGCGCTTATGCCTAACCGGCTGGCAAAACCTTGCCGTGCCATGGCGGTCTGGAATACGGGCGGCGCTTTGCTCGGATTGCTGACAGCAGCATTCGGCCGATTCGGCGTCATTGTTTGCACAGCAGCGGTCGAGCGAACGGTCCATCGGCATCTGGTCGAACAGATCAGATACCTCGCCGATCGAGATAGGGAGTTGGCTGAGACGATCCGTGATATTCAGCGCGAGGAAGACGCCCATCTTGCCTTTGCCGAAGCAAATCATGATCCGCAATCAATACCGGCGCGACTGCTTGGCGCCTTTGTTGCCATAGCAACCGAGATACTGATTTTGATCTCCACGCGCGGCGATTCTACCAAGCTGCGAAATCAGCTTGGCGCAGCACATTAGGCATATGCTGCGCCAAGCTTGCTGAAGAAATTCGAGACCTCTTACTCCGCGGCCGGGTTGCTGCCGAACAGGCGTTCGTAATGCTTGCGCTGGCGCTGGGCACCGATCACGGCATTGCGCAACAGCACCGCGACGGTGACCGGGCCGACACCGCCGGGCACCGGGGTGATCCAGCCGCAGACCGGCAGCACCGAGTCATAGTCGACATCGCCCACCACCTTGGTGCTGCCATCGGGCAGGGTCACCTGGTTGATGCCGATATCGATGACGGCAGCACCGGGCTTCACCATATTGCCGGTGATGAGGCCGGGCTTGCCGACGGCGACGAAGACGGCATCGGCGCGGCGGCTATGGACCGCGAGGTTGCGCGTCATGTGATGGCAGACGGTGACCGTCGCCCCTTCCGACATCAAGAGGAAGGCGATCGGCTTGCCGACGATTTCCGAATGGCCGACCACCACGACTTCGAGGCCCGCGAGATTGAGGCCGGTGCGCTTCAGGAGCTCGACCGAGGCCATGGCAGTACACGGCCCGAGTTCGACCTCGTTATAGACGATGTTGCCGATCGAGGCGGGATGCATGCCCTCGACATCCTTCAGAGGATGGATGGCGGCCTGCAATTGCTTGATCGAGAGATGATGGGGTGCGGGGCGCTGCAGGATGATGCCGGTGACGCGCGGATCGGCATTCATGGCGCCGATCGCCGCCAGCATCTGATCCTGGGTGATCTCGGCCGGAAAGTGATGTTCCTCGAACAGGAGACCGGCCTTCTCCGCCGAGCGCTTCTGATTGCGCACATAGAGACCGGCTGCATCGACGTCACCGATGGTGATGGAATTCAGCTTCGGCTGCCAGCCAACCTGCTTCAGGTCCTCGACCTGCTCAGCCAGCTCGGCCAGGATGCCACCCGCGACCTTGCGGCCGTCGATGATCTGATTGTCCACCATTTACTCCTGCTTCCTATTCCTGTTCGCGTCGCGACTCGCCCCGTTGCGAATCTTCTTCCGACGCGGCGCCAGCTTAGCCGGCAAATCCTTACCAATTATGACGACCCCGCCGTCTGCGGCGCAACGTCGCCAACGCGCTTCTACGCCTTCTTCTTGCCCCAGCGATGCAGCGCCATGACGAAGCCGCCGGCAACCAGGCCCCAGAAGGCCGCGCCGATACCGCCAATCGACATGCCGGATGCCGTGGCAATGAAGGTGATCACCGCCGCCTCCCGGTCCGCCGGATTCTGCAAGGCACCGCTCAACGCCGAGCCGAAGGCGCCGAACAGAGCGAGGCCC
>DATMUQ010000503.1:0-3289 GCA_035563795.1 Terriglobales bacterium
GATCCCGGCCGCCGAACTCTCCGCCGGCATCGCCGCCTATGAGTTGCTGCGTCGCAGTGGTCTCGTCGCCAGCAATGGCGAGGCGCGCCGCCTGATCAAGGGCGGCGGCGCCCGTCTCAATGACGCGGCGATCGATGACGACAACCGCAAGATCGGCACCGCCGACGTCAATGCCGAAGGCGTCATCAAGCTCTCCTTCGGCAAGAAGAAACACGCCGTGGTGAAGATCGTCTGACGTGAGGATCGTCTAAGCCGACGCTTTCATCACTGGTTGCGCGACAGGACGGGGCTGCGTTACTTGTCGCTCTGCTTGGCGTCCGGGCCGGTCTTGGTCGGTTTCTGCGGGATGCCAGGATCGTTGTCGCCGATATCGCCGGTGCCGGTGAAGAGGCCGCGCAGGAAGCCCGGCGCCAACGCCGCCCAGGGATTGACGTTGATCTTCGGCTCGGCGAGACCACCACTCACATGGTACGTGGCGGCAAACAGCCCCTGCCCCTCGCCACCCTGCAGCAGATTGCCGATCAGCGGGATGTTGCCGAGAATGCTGTTGAAGGCATAAGCCGGTACCAGCGTGCCTTTGACATCGATCTGGTTGCGGTCGAGATCAATGCGGCCGGCGGCGGTCAGACCGATTGACGGGCCGGCGCTGCGGAAGCGGCTGATATCGATGACGCCGCGCGTCTTGGTGAATTTGCCGCTGGCGCCATCGAAGAAGAAACCCTCGCCGGTCAGCACATCGACCAGGCCGGTCAGCGATGCCACCGTCAGCAGACGGGCGAAGAACGGCGTCTTTACCAGGCGATATGACGTGACATCGATCTTGCCGCGCAAGGGCCGGTGCGGTTCGTCATCCTTGACCGTTCCCGTCACCTTCAGCGTGCCGCCCTTGATAGAATCGTAGATGTTGAGCGCCTTCAGCGCGCCGCCGCCATCCTTGGTCTCCGCCGTGAGGCTATGCGTGCCGTTGCCGGCCGGGCGGTAGACCAGCGACAGGCGCTCGCCGCTCGGCAGCGTGCCGCCGACATCGATGATGTCCCACCACATCGGATCGTGATTCAATTCCACCGTTACATCGGTCAGCTGCCGGCCTTCAGCAATGCGGGCCACCGAGAGATTGCGCGCCCGCACGCTGAAGGGGCGCTGCGGTGTGTTTTCCTCGCGGTCGAGGGTCGCGTCATCCTTGGGAGCGGTATCGTCACCTGCCATATAGGGCTCGACATCGAGTTGGCCGCCGCCAACGACGACATCGATCCGCTCGCCAGTGAACTTGGCGACGACGTCACTGATATTGCTCTTGCCGTAGACCGCATTCTTGATGTTGAGCTGATCGATGCCGCCATCAGGCTTGAAGGTCAGGCTGCCCGCCATGGTGTCGCTGCCGGTCTTCAACTCGAAGCGTGGAATGGCGACGGCGCGGTCGCCTTTCAACTGCAGGAGCATCTTGGCGGTGCCGGCCTTGCCGGCCTCTTTGCGCCATTTGAGGAAGTCGACGGCCAGCATCGATTGTGTCACGTCGAAGGCGGCATCCAGGGTCGCGGTCTTGTCGGCATAACGGGTGAAAGTGAGATCGGCCTTGGCCGGGCCGTCTACCAGCGGGCGATAATCATAGCCGAGCGTCGCCCGCTGCTCAGCGGTCGCGGAGCCGATGGCATGGATCTGCTCGTCGAACGGCGCGTTATCGGTGAAATTCTCGGTCCAGTTCACATCGAGGGGAATGCCGGCAAGCTTGGTCGGGCCTGTTACGGTCATGCCGGACTGGGTCAGTTTGAGCTGCAGGTTGCCCTCGGTGACATCGGCCCCAAAGATCGCCTTCTTGAGGCCGATATTGGCGAGCTGCGCCGCCACCGACAGTTTCACCTGGGCAAAGCCGAGATTCTTCGCTGCCGGAAAATCGAACTGCAGATGAGCCGTGGCATCGCCGCTGCTGCTTTGCGGATTGAGCCCCAATTTCGATGGATAGCCGAGCCGCGGATTGTCGAGCAGTACCAGGGCATCGCGCAGTGGGCTCGTCAGATCGCCGCCGACACTGATGAACTGGTCCTCCTGATCAAGACCGGTGATCAGGACCTTGCCGCCATTGAGCTTGATATCGCCGACACGACCCGCCTTGATATCCGCGGCGAACTGCTTCTCGGTGAAACTGCCGCTGGCGACACCGTCGGTGATCGGCGGCAAAGGCCGCAGATAATGCACCGTCAGGCCGCTGGTCTGCATCGTCCCGGTCACATGGACATCGGGCTTCTGGGCCGAATCCGGCGGCAGGCGGATATGTACATCGGCCTGCAGGTCATCGATCATCCCGGCGGGGATATTCGGCACCAGCCAGGCGCGGGTATCCTCGGCGGTGCCAATGGGCCAATAGCCGTCCATCAGCGCCGCATCGATCTTGCTGCCGGCAAATTTCAGGTTGATCTGCGCGGGTCCGCCATCGCTCGCCGTGCCGCGCAGGATGCCGTCGATCTTGCCGGAGATTTTCAGGCTGGGGCCGTCAATGTCGGCGGAGAGGTCATAGACATCGATCAGGTCGTTGCCGGAATCGAGGCTGCCGATCAGGCTGATCGTCTGCACCGGAATCGGCTTCTTGGTGTGGCCTTGCAGGTCGACGACACCCGGCCCGCCGCTCATCTCGAAATGCGCCGGACCGATCTTGCCGTCGAGGCCGAATTCAGTCTTCAGCCGGCCATTGAGATGCATGTTGACGCCGCCAAGAAAGGCAAGGCCGGACTGCACTAGGCTGACACGAGAAATA
The DNA here is from genome assembly GCA_035563795.1 of Terriglobales bacterium. Classification (GTDB taxonomy): domain Bacteria; phylum Pseudomonadota; class Alphaproteobacteria; order Dongiales; family Dongiaceae; genus Dongia_B. The sequence goes on from DATMUQ010000503.1 coordinate 2,750, forward strand.
TCGAGATTGGTGACGGCGGTGTCGACCTCCACCAGATGGGTGGTCGCACGCAAGGTCAGATGGCCGGTCAAGGTCGCCGGCTGGCCAAGATCCGGCGAGACCAGGCTGACGGTGCCATCGAGCCCTTCGGCGTCACGGGTCACCGCCACCTGCACCTGCTCGGCACTCCAGGACGCGCCACTGGTTCGGTCGACCACAACGACTCGCCCGCCAATCAGTGCGACTTCGGTCAGATAACCGGTCTGCTTGCGCGGATCCGGCGGCGCCGTCATTTCACCGAGGATCTTGGCCAGGATGGCCGACTGGTTGTCGCTCTCCTCATTGGCGGGATCATTTGCCGCCGGCGCCGCGGCGGTCGCAGCCGGGGGAACCGCACCAGGTGTTGCCGGGCTGGGAGCCGCAGGGCTGGAAGGTGTCGCCGGGTTGGCGGCTACATTGCCGGGTGTTGCGCTGCCCGAATTTCCGGTCACCGGGTTGGCATTGCCAGCACCATCGCGGTTAGTCGCGCCACCGCTGGTTGCCTCGCCGCTAGTCACCCCA
>DATMUQ010000504.1:0-5596 GCA_035563795.1 Terriglobales bacterium
CGGCGTCATCTGCAGCCATTGCCGCTCGGCATCGAGGCGCCGGCGGCCGCGTGCGCCGCTGGGTGTCAGGGCGCTCTCCTCGTCGACCCAACCGCCTTGCCGGTCGCCATAGACGCCGGTGGTGGAGAGATAACCGGTCCAGGCCAGGTGCTGTTGTTGCCGCAGCACCGCGCCATGGCAGTCGATCACCGGGTCGCCGGCGGCATCCGGCGGTACCGAGCTGAGGACATGGGTGACGTCCTGGAGGTGCCGCGCGAGATCAGCCACCGGATGATCGCGGTCGAAGAGATGCGGGGTGATGCCGCAGGCCTTCAGTTGTTCAGCTTTCGCCGCGCTGCGGCAGGTACCGCTCAGCCGCCAGCCCTCGGCGCGCAAGGCCTCGGTCAGGGCGAGCGCGCTATAGCCGAGGCCGAAGCAGAATAAATGCGGTTGCACGGGCATCCTATCCGTCCTGATCTAAGTTGTTGTTTGTTCTTGCTTTAGCATGGCTTTCGACGGATTGTGCCGGCGAATTTGGCGGCCCCGGTGAAGACGTGCCGTTGGCGTCATATAGGCAGTCGGTGGCGATACATGAATCTGATGCGGCGATATGATCGGTTCGACGGATATACAGGTCAGCCCGGATGGCTGCGGTCCTTGGCGGCCGGCGCCCTGGTCCTGGCATCGCTCGCCGCCACGCCATCGCTCCTTCTGTTGCCATCGGCGGCACGGGCCGATTCCACGGCGGACGATGTGACCTTGGATTCCGCCCAGGAATACAAAGATTGCCTGTTGCTGGCGAAACGACGCCCCGATCAGGCGGTGGAGAGTGCCGTCGCCTGGGAAAAGCAGGGCGGCGGTGATGCCGCCCGTCATTGCAAGGCCCTGGCCCTGATCAATCTCGACCGGCCGGAAGACGGCGCCCTGGAACTGGAACGCATTGCCCAGACCCTGCCGACCGACAAGGCTGGGCTCGCTGCCGATCTCTTCGGCCAGGCCGGCCAGGCCTGGATCAAGGCCGGCAAGCCGCAGCTCGCCTTGCACGACCAGAATGAAGGGTTGAAAGTGCAGCCCAAGAACGTCGATCTGCTGATCGACCGGGCGCTGAATTACGGCAATTCAGGCATGTACAGCGATGCCGCGGCGGATCTCACCACGGCGGCCGGTATCGCCAAGGACCGGCCGGAAATCTTCGCCCTGCGGGCCGCCGCCTATCGTCATCTCGATAACAAGGCGGGCGCCCTCAATGATGTCGAGACAGCGCTGAAGATATCGCCGGACTATCCCCTGGCCCTGCTGGAGCGGGGCAAGCTGCGCCTGCTCAAGGGTGACAAGGACGGGGCGCGGCAGGACTGGCTGAAGGTCGTCAACAAGGCCCCAAATACCCCGGCCGCCGATGAAGCCCAGCGCGACATCGAACAGATCGATCTCAAGCCGGACAATACCGTCGGCCAATAAGCCTGCACCGGGACCGCCATTTCCCGACTTTCCCGATTAGGACAATTACCGATTCGCGGTGCTTCGCCACTGTGGCGCTGATCGCCTGCGCCTGGGATGCCCGAGCCCAGCATCAGCCCGAAGATTCCGAGCATTTGCCGGGTCTCTGCCAGCCGGCGTCCTCACATAGATGATTTCCACCCCGTTTGGGGAACCATTGGCTTAGGGCGGTGTTAGCGGGGGCAGGACTGATCCCCTCTTTAGGTACCGGCGCATATGTCACGATCTGAGCTTTCAATCCTAGATTGCTTTTCCGCGACGACCACGGCCGATACCGATCCCGCTCGCTTGGCTCAGCCTGAAAAGGTCAAGGGACAAAATAGATCAAATTTTATTAAAATTTGTCTCTAAATGAATTCACTCACATAAAGGTGTGCGTGAGTCCCACCCAGGTACGTTGCCTTACATCCCAGTGAGCGGTAACCTTCTCCAAACACCGGCGATATCACCACAGTAGGCATTCAGACCTTTCGCCTGCTGCTGCTTCCAGACGACCGCAATCCGACGAAAACTTTCCAGGAGCCTTGGGATGGCAAGCCAGACACTCTCCAGTTCGCCTCAAATTACGGTTAATTCTTCGTTAAATAAGGTAGAAATACCTAACATCGTTCAGCTCGCCCAGGCAGATGGGACGCCAGCAACAAATGGCGCCGCCACTCCGACCGGGCAGCCGGCGACACCGGTCATTCCCGGTGTGCCGAACGGGGAAATTCACGTCGATGTACCGGCGGGACAGACCGTCACCCGTGTTCAGGTGGCACCTGGGGAGACGATCGATATCCCCTTCGGCAGCGACCTCGCTGCACGCTTCGGCGAACAAGGCAATCTGGCGATCAAGTCAGGTGACGAGACGATCATTTTCCTTGGCTATGCGGCGGCCAACCAGGAAAACGGCGTGACCCTGCATAATGCCCAGGGCCAGGTGATTGATGTCGCCAGCGTCGTTGCCCAGACCGATCCCAATCTCGACATCCAGACCGCTGCCGGCGGGGGGCATCTGTTCTTCGGCTTCAATCCGGGGGCCGGCTTGAACGGTTTCGGCGAGATCGGCGTCATCGATCCGACCGCGCTGCAATACAAGCTGATCCAGCCCGATGAATTCATTCGGCCATTCGATCTCGCCAATAACAACGGGACGGATGAGACGCTCAGCATCTCGACCAGCGACGGCAGCGTCACATTGTCGATCAGCGCCACCACTGTGGACCGCGACGAGACCGGCAGTGCTGCAACCGGCGATTATCTGGCGAGCGGCGGCGGCGAAGGTAAGGCGATCAGCTCGAGCCTGATGAATAAGGTCGACTCGACCAATCTGCTGGGTACGACCGGCACGCAAGTCAGCGTCACCCTTGATATGCACGCAACCTCAGCCAATGAGAACCTGGTTGGCGTTTACGAATATGATTCCAGCGGCAATATCGTCCCCGGCTCGGTGAAGTTCATCTGGCTGGATACCAATGCCACCGATCTCCTGGGCAACGCGCAACAGAGCACTGTCAATCTCGGATCAGTTGCTCCGGGTGACAAGCTCGGCTTCTTCATCGTCGATCTCGACCGGTTCAATACCGGTGCGACAAATGCCGATACCTCGTTGATCAAGAATGCCACGGGCGGCGGCGGCCATGGCTATGACACCGATCTTGCCAGCCTGAACAGCGTGGTCAGCATCGATCCGGTTACCCATCAGATCCTGATCAACGGCGTCGCGCTGAAGAGCCAGGTCTATTTTTCCAGCGACCAAGACGGCTGGAACAGCGATGGTAAGGATCACACTATCTCGGGCACCAGCAGCAGCGCGCCGGGCGATCTCTTCATCGGTTTCGAAGACCGCAACTTCGCCGGCAAGGGCGGCACCAAGGCCGATGGCGACTATAACGACGTGATTTTCTCGGTCCATGTAACGGATACCAAGTCGAGCGAGGTCACGACCTTCGTCCAGCCGCAGATCACCTTGGCCGATACCAGCAACATCACCGAGATAAACATCGATACGACCGGCTTCCTGGTCGGCGATTCGCTGACCAATCTGGCCTCCGGATCGGGCTTTGTCGTGGCTGTGACCACCAGTGGCAATGACGAGCATGTCACCATCACGGAAACCACTGGCCACACCACTGCCGAATGGGAGACCTTCGTTAACGGCATCCACTTCGACACCACCAGCACGACCGATGGCGAGCGGGATGTTTCCTATACGGTGACCGACTCGGCCGGGCATACGGCGTCGAGCACGGCCAAGGTCGATGTGGTCACGCAATATGCCGATGAGCTGTCCACCGAAAGCGCCGCCAATCACCCCGGTGCCAATCTGCTGCATGACGGTGCAACCGCCGGCCATGATGTCGCCTGGGGTGCCGGCAACGACACGCTGATGCTGGACCAGAATTTCGCCAGCAATGACGGCCATCTCGATATGGGGACGGGCGACAATACGCTCTCGGTTGCTGCCAATGGCCTCAATATCACCTCCAGCGATACATCGCATGTCAGCAATGTCGATCATGTCGACACGACCGGCTTCGGCGCCAACACCGTGACGCTGGATGCCGCCGACGTCATCTCGATGGCAGACTCGACGACGCATACCCTGCGGTTCGACGGCGATGCCGGCACGGATAGCGTCGCTCTCAGTGGTGATGGCGCTGGGCCTGGCGGCTGGCATGAGCTGAGCACGGCAGGCCAGTCGATCACGGTCAACGGCACCAACTACACCACCAATGCCAGCGGCGAAGTCGTGATCGGTGGCCAAACCTATGACGCGTATCAGTGGCATGCCGATGGCAATGTCGCCGGTGCGGTTGGTGCCACGGTGCTGATCAATCACGCGCTGGATGTCACCAGTCATGTGAACGTGACGGACCAGATCTGATCACCTGCCCCGCATAAGCGATGACAAAGGGCCTGCCGAAACACGGCAGGCCCTTTTTCTTGCGATGCGCGCTTGTTAAGCCGGCTCAGCGGATCAGAAATCGAGGTCGGCGTAATGGCTGGCGGGCAGGGTGCCGGGCAGGTTGTCGGCCAGCAGCGGCCGGAAGCTCGGCCGCGACTTGATCCTCGCATACCAGTCCTTGGCATCGGGGAAATCTTCCCAGGGCACGTCGCCGAGATAGTCGATGCAGGAGAGATGGGCGGCGGCGGTGATATCGGCGAGGGAAAAGTTCTCGCCGGCGAGCCAGTTGCGGCGATCGACCAGCCAAGCGATGTAATCGAGATGGATGCGGATATTGGCGCGGCCGGCACGGATCGCCGTCGAATCGGGCCCGCCCTGGCCCAGCACCCGCTTGATCAGCTTCTCATGCAGCAGGTTCTGGGTCACTTCGCGCTGGAATTTATGGTCGAACCATTGCACCAGGCGCCGGACCTCCGCCCGCTCGCGCGGCAGGGCGCCGAGCAGCGAGACCGCAGGCTGCGCCTCCTCGAGATATTCGCTGATCGCATAGTCGCCGCAGACCACCTGGCGGTTATCGTCCAGCAGGACGGGGAGCTCGCCGGCCGGGTTGAGCTTCAGGAACTCCTCACGCCGCTCCCAGGGCCGTTCGGTCAGGAAGTCGCAATCCAGCTGCTTCTCCTTGATCAGCAGGCGGATCTTGCGGCATTGCGGGTGAAGCGGGAAATGCAGAAGGCTGCGCATCGGTCTATCCGGTGATTCGCGGCGGAGAATAACAACCCGTCCTCCCGCCGACCAGTCCCTAGACTACCCCCATGCGTATTCTGCGGTGATCATTCAGAGATCGGCGGCCTTGTATGCGACACATATGCCCGCCCGTGCTGCAGAGGCCCCCTCCTCAATCCTCCCCCGACTCGGGGGAGGAGGATTCGGGCACCTTGGAAGCTGAGGCCGAAAAAATAGAAGCTGCTCTGGAATAAGAGAGGGGCAATGAGAAACCCTCCCCCGATTCGGGGGAGGGTAGGGAGGGGGCAAGGCAGATGCCGTGCGAGGATCAGGCCCGCAAGGCGCTGGTCGGTCGGTCGCTGAGCGGCTGCTCCAGGCGGTTCAGCATTTCCTTCGGCACCACCTGCCAGAACTTGCCACGCTCCAGCTGCCAGTCGTTGAGCAACCTCCCGGCGAACCGGGACTGCGTCTCGGCGGCATGTTCTTCCACCATCAGGCGCAGGCGCG
>DATMUQ010000505.1:0-3811 GCA_035563795.1 Terriglobales bacterium
GATCTCCCGGTCGAAGCTGGTGGAGACCATGATCCAGCCCTGCCAGGCCATGAAGCCGCCGAAGGCGATGACGGAAAGATCGGCGAGGCAGCGCATGATCATCCGCGGCACGGGCGGGAAGCCTTCGCGGATGAAATCGATGCTGAGATGGGTGCGCCGGCGCACGCCCACCGCGCCGCCGAGGAAGGTGATCCAGTTGATGAGAAGCAGCGATAGCTGCTCCACCCAGGTCGGCGTGTCGTTGAGGATATAGCGGCCGAAGACCAGCCAGCCGAAGATCGCGATCAACACGGTGACGGCGATGCCGGCCGCCAGCATGCTGAGCCAGGCGATGCCATCGAGAACCTTGTTGACGGTGCCGAGCGGGCCGTCAGCCGGATCAGCCACGGTCAATCCTCCTGCGTCATGGACAGCCTGTGCCAAGGCGTATTTCCCTTCAATTCCGATACAGACGAGAAGGCCCGCGCCTGAAGCGGCGCGGGCCTGTCAAACGCGGCTCAGTTGACGGCGCGGATCTCGTCGACCAGCGCCTTCATCTCCGGATGCGCCTTGTAGTATTTGTCATAGACCGGCTGCATCGCCTGCTGGAACGGGGTCAGGTCCTTGATCTCGTTGATCTGGGCGCCTTCCTGTTCGACTTTCTGCTTGGCCTTTTCGGTGGCCGCTTCCCAGAGTTCGCGCTGGGTCTTGGCGGCGGCGATGGCCGCATCCTTGACGACCTTCTGGTTTTCCGGCGTCAGCGCATCCCAGCTCATCTTCGAGATGCAGAGGCATTCCGGCAGGATCAGGTGGTCGGTGGTCGAATAATATTTCGCCACCTCATAGTGATTGGTCTCGGCATAAGAGGGGTAGTTGTTCTCCGCCCCGTCGATGACGCCGGTCTTCAGCGACTGATAGACCTCGCCGAAGGCCATCGGCGTGGCATTGCCACCCATCGCCTGGATCATGTCGACATAGAGATTGTTGTCCATGACGCGGATCTTCAGGCCCTTGAGATCGTCCGGCTTGGTGATCGGATGCTTGGTGTTGTACATGCTGCGCGCGCCTGAATCGAACCAGGAGAGGGCGACGAGGCCCTTTTGCGACATGGCATCGCTGAATTTCTGGCCGATCTCGCCATCCATCGCCTTATGCATCTGGTCGACGCTGTTGAAGAGGAAGGGCAGCGAGAGGACATCGGTCATAGGGACGATCGGCCCCATCGGCCCGAGGTTGAAATTGGCGAAATCGAGGGCGCCGCTGCGCGCCTGGTCGATGGCGTCCGACTGGTCGCCAAGGACGGCGTTGTTATAGACGGTTGCGGTAATCTCGCCCTTGGTCCCGTCGGTGATCGCCTTGGCGAATTGCTCCAGCGCCACCGTGTTGGGATAGCCGGGGGCGTGGATATTCCAGCCGCGCCATTGCTTGGCATTGGCCAGCGAACTGCCGGCGCAGAGCACGGCGCCCGCCAGAATGGTGGTGCAGATGACAGACCGGACTTGGCCCCACATATCTTCCTCCCCTCATATGACCATCGTGTTATGACGATTGTTGTAATATGTCATTGTTGATGTCATCATATAACTACGAGACAAGGCGTCAACATTAATCTCGACGGGATTCGGGCGGCTCCGCTATAGCTGGACATTGCCGGATATGTCGGCGGCGCCCCTTGGCAGGAACCAGAGAAGAAACCGCAGATGAGCGCGCAAGGCATGGACGAGGCGGGGAGCGGAGATCGGCAGCCGGGCCGCAAGAATCTGGTCGGCAAGGTTAGCGGCGAATTGCGCCAGGCGATCCTGGCTGGCGATTTCAGCCCGGGCGAGAAACTGCCGAGCGAAGCGGGCCTCACTCAGCGTTTCGACGTTAGCCGCACGGTGATCCGCGAGGCGATCGCCTCTCTGCGGGCCGACGGCCTGGTGGAGGCGCGGCATGGGGTGGGTGTCTTCGTTCTCACCAACCAGCCGCCGGCCAGCCAGGCGGTGGGCGCGAGTGGGCTGCAGCCGATCGATGCCTCGCGTATTTCCTCGATGATCGAGATGCTTGAGCTGCGCGCGGCGGTGGAGATCGAGGCCGCGGGCCTGGCCGCGGCGCGGCGTTCGCCGGCGCAGATGGAAGCCATTTTCGAGCGCTTCGACGATCTCGGTCTGTTGATCGCCGAAGGCAAACCGACAACGGCGGCGGACTTCGCCTTTCACCTCGCCATCGCCAATGCCACCAACAATCCGCGCTTCCGCGAATTCTTCGAGATGATGGGCCGGGCAGTCATCCCGCGCTCGGCCTTGCAGGAGGGGCGGGTGGAAAACACCGCCGCCGGCTATCTCGAACAGATCCAGGCCGAGCACAAGCTGCTCGCCGAGGCGATCCTCGCCCGCGACGAAGAAGCGGCGCGCGATGCCGTGCGCACCCATCTCAAAGGCAGCCTGAAGCGCTACCGGGACCTCATCCGGCACGGCTGAGAGAGCATAAGTCATAATATCTCTAGTTGACAGAGATATGATGTGATTTATGATCCCTTCGACTCACCGCCCTCAGCCGAACGGGATAAGACTGATCATGGAGCCGAACGCCTTGAAAGCCGCCCTGGGGGCGGGCCTGCTGTCATTTCCCGTGACTCCCTTCGGTGCCGATGGCGGCTTCAACGCCAAGGCCTATGCCGATCACGTTGGCTGGTTGTCCGGCTTCAAGGCGAGCGTGCTGTTCGCCGCCGGCGGCACCGGCGAATTCTTCTCGCTCGCTCCCGATGAGATCCCGACCGTCATCCGCGCCGCCAAGGCGGCGGCCGGGACGACACCGATCGTTTCCGGCTGCGGCTACGGCACCCGCATGGCGGTGGCGCAGGCCCGCGCGGTCGAGGCGGCGGGGGCGGACGGCATCCTGCTGCTGCCGCATTATTTGATCGAAGCAAGCCAGCAGGGCCTCTATGCGCATATCAAGGCGGTCTGCGACGCGGTGAAGATCGGGGTCATGATCTATAACCGCGACAATTCCATCGTCGAGGCCGATACCGTGGCGCGGCTCTGCGAGGCTTGTCCCAATCTGATCGGCTTCAAGGACGGCTCGGGCAAGATCGCTTTGGTGCGTGAGATCACCGCCAAGATGGGCGACCGGCTCACCTATCTCGGCGGCATGCCGACGGCGGAGCTTTTCGCCGATGCCTATCTCGGCGCCGGGGTGACGACCTATTCCTCGGCCGTGTTCAATTTCGTCCCCAAGCTGGCGCAGGAATTCTATACCGCCTTGCGCGCCGGTCAGCGCAGCCGGACGGATGCAATCCTCAAGGACTTCTTCTATCCTTTCATGAAGATCCGCGACCGCAAGAAGGGCTATGCGGTGTCGGCGATCAAGGCTGGCGTGCGGCTGATCGGCTTCGATGCCGGCCAGGTGCGGGCGCCCTTGACCGATTTGACGGAAGAAGAGACGCAGATGCTGGCACAGCTGATCCAACCCTACCGGGCCTGAAGCCGCATGAAGATCCAAGCGGTCAAGACCCATATCCTCGACCACAAGCTCTCTCAGGTCTTTGAAAGTGCTTCCATGCGCTTCGATCGTCGCCAACATTGCTTGGTGGAGATCGTCTGCTCTGACGGCACCATCGGCTGGGGCGAATGCCTGGGGCCAGCGGGCCCGAATGCGGCGGTGGTCAAGGCCTATACGCCGCATCTCATCGGCCGCGATCCACTGGAGACCGAGCGGCTGTGGATCGAACTCTATAACCTGCTGCGCGACCAGGGCCAGCGCGGCCTCACCGTGACGGCGCAGTCGGGCATCGATGTCGCGCTCTGGGACATCAAGGGTAGGCATTTCGGCGCATCCGTCTCGACTTTGCTTG
>DATMUQ010000506.1:0-2178 GCA_035563795.1 Terriglobales bacterium
AGCGGACATGAACTGCCAGGCAAGACTGATCGGATCGGTCGAAAATGTTGAGGGTTTCGGATGCTGGCCCATCGCGACGATGCGGCTTGCGCCGGGGCCGGCGTCCGAAAGCCTTCAATGAAAGAAACCGCGATGGGAGAAGGTTGGTGGTGCGGCTTGCACTATGGGAATTTGAATGCCGCGGCTAATGCGCCTGAAGGAAGGCGGAGCGATGCCGGGCGTTGGCCGACGAGAATACGGCTCACGAGTAGGTGGCTGCCGGCATCGGATGCTGAAGATTTCTGGGCGATTTGAGTTGAGGGTTGGCTATTTGAGCGAGTGCTACCACGGCCGGCCGACAACCAGCGAAGCAAGTGAGCGCATTTGCGGGCTTGCGGTTTGGGCTGGCTCATGAAGTATCGATCTTGATTACGCTGATTAGAGCTGTCGGCCGATGCCCGGGCGTGGCGCCGCGCTCGAAAATCTCGATGATGATCATGCGTCCGCCGCAGCATGGGCAAGGGTGCGAGAGGGTGGGCGTCTCGTTGCCATCATTATCATCGGTATCTGCAGCTTGGCCTTGGGACTTTTGGCTACCGAGCAGTTGGCGGGCGCGTGCGATGTTGTCGGCGCAGGCAGCCTTGGCGAACAGGCCGTAGTGTCGGACGCGGTGGAAGCCCTTAGGCAAGACATGAATGAGGAAGCGGCGAATGAACTCGTCTGTTGCGAGCGTCATCACCTTGTAGCGATCGGGGCCGTCGACCCGATAGTCCTTGTACTTGAAGCTGACAGTGTTTTTGTTGAACGCGATCAGTCTGCTGTTGGCGATAGCGACGCGATGGGTGTAGCGGGATAAATACGTCAATACCGCCTCGGGCCCGGCGAAGGGCCGTTTTCCATAGACGTACCATCTGATCTTGCGCAGCGGCGCCATGAAGACAGTGAAGGCGGCGCGCTCAGCGAGATGACGATGCTGGCCGAAGAACTGCAATTGACCTGCTGCATGTGCAGCGACGAGCTTTTCCAGCATCAGCCGGCGGAATAGTTTTGCGAGCACGCGCCATGGCAGAAAGAACCGGGACCGGCACGACACCCACCGTGAGCCGTCGAGCGCGATGCCACCGCCCGGCACGATCATGTGGACATGCGGATGGTGGGTGAGCGCCGAGCCCCAGGTGTGCAGAACAGATGTGATGCCGATGCGGGCGCCCAAGTGCTTGGGATCACCTGCAATCGTGAGCATGGTCTCGGCTGAAGCCTTGAACAAGAGATCATAGACCACCGCCTTGTTCTGGCAGGCGATGTCGGCGATCGCCGCCGGCAACGTGAACACGATGTGATAGTACGGCGCCGGCAACAACTCGGCCTGGCGTTCGGTGAGCCATTGCTTGGCCGCTGCAGCCTGGCATTTTGGGCAGTGCCGATTGCGGCAGGAGTTGTAGGCGATAGTCGTATAGGCGCAGTCCTCACAGCGCGCGACATGGCCGCCGAGCGCCGCGGTGCGGCAGCTCTCGATCGCCGCCATCACCTTGAGTTGGCCGAGGCTGACATGGCCGGCATTGGCACTGCGCCATGCCGGGCCATGGTCGCGGAAGATATCCGCAACCTCCAGCGCCGGGCGCGGCACGGTACCGCGCGTCAGGCGGGCGGCTCGTCCTTCTTGATCTTGCCGATGAGATGATCGAGCGGGCTGGTGACGTTGCGGATCGTGGTGGTGGCAACCTGCGTGTAGCGCGCCGTCGTGTCGAGCTTGGTATGTCCGAGCAGCACTTGGATCACGCGAACATCGACGTTCTGCTCCAATAGATGCGTGGCAAAGCTGTGCCGTAGCGTGTGCGGAGACGTAGGCTTGTCGATCCCGGCCGCCTGCGCGGCCTCATGGCAGGCGCGGGTAAGCTGACGCGTGGTGATGGGCTGCAGCGGATCACGGCCCGGGAACAGCCAGCCCCGCGAGCGGCACACCAGCCACCAATCGCGCAGCAGCTCGAGCAGCCGCGGCGACAGCATCGCGTAGCGGTCCTTGCGGCGCTTGCTCTGCTCGATCCGGATCATCATCCGCGCGCTGTCGATATCGCTCACCTTGAGCGCAACGACTTCGGACACCCGCAGACCCGCCCCATAGGCGACGCTCAGCGCCGCCTTGTACTTGAGGCCAGGTGCCGCCTCCAACATGCGGGCGACTTCCTCCGGGCTCAACAC
>DATMUQ010000507.1:0-10798 GCA_035563795.1 Terriglobales bacterium
CCAGCCAGTCGAGATCGGCCTCCGGCGTGCCCAGGATCTGCCCCAACATGCGCATCGGCAATTGCCTGGCGACATCCTTCACCGCATCAAATTCACCGCGCGCAATCGTCTCATCGAGAATGTCGTCGCAGATCTTGCGAATCTGTTCTTCGAACAGGGCAACGACCGGCTTCGAGAAGGCCTTGGCAACCAGCACGCGGGTCCGGGAATGCTCGGGTGGATCAGTCTCCTGGAAGGTGCGGCGCGCCAGATATTCCTCATGGGTCTGGTCTTCCATGCGGATGCCCCGCGCCGAACTCAGCAGATCATAATTGCGGTTGAGGTCGTGGATGTCCTGGTGCCGGGTCAATGACCAGAAGCCCTTGCCGCCTTTCATCTCCGACCAATGGAGCGGATCCTCGCGGCGCAGGCGCGCAAAGGTATTGTGCGGCGCCCCGCTCAGGAAGCTGTCGTGATCCGAGAGGTCGGCGTGACTATTATCGGTGGGGGTAAAACTCGTCATGCTGAGATCCCTGACTTTCTGTCCTCGGTTTCGCGCCTTTGCAGCGTCTTGTTGTTTTCACGTCTTGTTTTCACTTCGGCCGATCCTGCTCGGCCTGTTGGCGCATCAGGCGCCAGAGTTTCTCCACGTCTTCACGCTCGGTCGGCGCAGCGCCGATCGACACCCGCACCATCCATCTGCCGTCGAGAATGGCGGGTGTCAGATAGGCCTGACCGGATTTGTTGATGGCCTCGGCCCAGGCAAGCGTATGGCTGTCAAGCGCTTCGCCGCTGAGACCCGCGGGCTCATGACGCAGGCACAAGGTTTGCAGCGCCACCGGTGCCAGGATCTTCCAATCCAGCGCGGATTTGACCTGTTCCAACAGGTATTGCGCATTGGCGAGATCGCGCCGCAGCCGGGCCTGCAGGCCCTCGACGCCCTGCTCGCGCAGCAGGAACCAGAGCTTGAGGGCGCGGAATCGGCGACCCAACGGCAGGCCCCAATCGCGTAGATTCTTCACCTCGGGATCGGCGCTGGTGCGGAGATAACTGGGATTGGTCGACATGACGCGGATCAGATGCTGGGGATCGCGCACGTAATAGAGCGAACAGTCGAAAGCGGCGCCGAGCCATTTATGCGGGTTGATGACGATCGAATCCGCGGCCTCGATGCCCTGCCACATCCCGCGGCATTCCGGCAGGATCATCGCCGAACCGGCCATGGCGGCATCGACATGCAGCCAGAGACCGAAATCGCCAGCGATCTTGGCAATCTCGGCCAAAGGATCGATAGCTGTCGTTGCCGTGGTGCCGATCGTGGCGACAATGGCGCAGGGCTTCTTGCCGGCAGCAATATCGGCTTCGATCATATGGCGCAACTCAGCAGCCTGGAGTGCATAGGTGCCATCAACCGGTACGTGGCGGATATTGGCGCGACCGAAACCGGCGAGCAGCGCCGCCTTGTCGACCGAGCTATGGGCCTGGCCCGAGCAATAGACGGTCAGGGGCCGATCCTCGGCCTGCAAGCCACCCTGGCTGGCGCCATAATCCGATGTCTTCTCACGTGCGCAAAGCAAGCCGACCAGCGTGCAGGAAGAAGCGGTGTCCTGGATGACGCCGCTCCAGGCGTCACTGAGCCCGCATATCTGCCGGAACCAGTCGGTGACAACTTCTTCCAGCTCGGTCAGGGCCGGGCTCGACTGCCAGGTAAGACCGAGCGTGCCCAGGCCCGTGCTCAGATAGTCGCCAAGCACGCTGGAGAGGAGACCGTTGGAGGGAAAGAAGGCATAGAAACCGGGATGCTGGAAATGCGACAGACCCGGCATGATGATCTTGTCGACGTCAGCGAGGATGGTCTTCATATCCTCACCCTGCCGCGGCGCCTCGCGCGGCAATTGCGCCTTGATCGCACCGGGCTTCGCCTGCGACATCACCGGCAGCCTGCCGATACCGGCCCGATAGTCGGCAATGAAGTCGATCAGCTGATGACCGAAGAGGCGAAATTCTTCCGGTGTCATGGCCGCTCTCCTTGCTGTCTCGCTTGCCTCAGCTCTCGCCGCCGAGACGGCGCACCAGCGACTTGCCGCCATTCCAGACGACGCCGATCTGCCGGTAATAGCCGCCGATGATCTCCTGCACCTTGAGATGCGACAGTTCCTCGGTTGGCGCATCAAACAGGGCGAAATGATCGACCGCCGCCGCCCAAGGCTGACCGCCTTCGAATTTGGCGCCGCTGGATTCAATCAGCTCGGCATGGGCATCACCCTTGCCGTCGATCGCCGGCAGCCAGCGGTGATGTGCCATCGGATGGCCGTTGACGAAGCCATTGCGCTCGGCCGGTTCCTTGAGGGTGATCACCGCCTCCGCCAGGCGCCGGTCAGCGGCAGCGAGCGTGGCACCGAAGCGGCCGCCGGCAGCGACTTGCGGCGCCGGGGCGAAGGGATGCGGCCGGGTCATGTGGATCGAGCCGAATTTCTTCGGGTAGCCCTGATGGATGCCGCGCAGCATGGCGAAATCCTTGTCGACCCAGATATAGATGCAGCGCGAATAGGTGCGCCCCTCGAAGCTGCAGCGCACCACCGCGAAGGCTTCCTTGTATTGCGCCCGCACGGGATCGAGCATCTCCGCGTGGCTGCCGCCGCAGGACTGCCAGTCGGCCCAGATCAGCGCCACGGCACCGGGATCTTCCGGCGCCAGTTTCAGCGGCGCAGGCAGGATATCGGCGACGAGCTTGGGATCGGTGCGATATTCGACGGTGAGCAGGTCGCCGGCATAATACCAAGGCGGCGGCGGCAGCAACGACGACTGGCCGGACTGGCTGCGCGGATAAAAGAACCCCTGGAGCTGCGACATCGACTTGCCTCGATCAAACATCATCTGAAGTGGCGCTTGGCTCATCCTGGAGCCTGCCATTGCTCCACGACTTGGTCATTGCGGCATCGGGAAAAGAGGCTACGGTTGTAATCGACCGAACCTTTCCCAAAGCCGCTTCAGCGTTTCGGCGGGCGGATGCCGCGGAATTCCCAGTCGCCGCCGAGGGCCGTCGACAGCACCTCTTCCGATTCCGTCGGCTGCGCGCCGAGCTCGCCGCGGATCGGTTCCGGCCCCTCGACGACGTGATTGGTGAGTTTGCCGAGACCTTCCACCTCGACCTCGACAACATCACCAGGCTGCACCGGCCGTGAATTGGCCGGCGTGCCGGAGAGCAGCACATCGCCCGGTTCCAGGGTGATGTTGCGGGCGATATCCGCCACCAGGTAATGCATGTCCCAGGTCATCTCGGCGGTATTGCCGTCCTGCTTCAGTTGGCCGTTGACGTAGGTACGAAGGTATTTGTTGCGGAAGTCCCAGTCGGTGACGAAGCCCGGTCCCAACGGGCAGAGCGTGTCGCTGCCCTTGACGCGCAGCATGGAGCCGGCATCGGTGTCGCGGAAATCGTGCAACCCGAAATCATTGGCGATGGTATAGCCGGCAATGTAGTCGCCAGCCTCGGCCTGGGAGACGTTGCGGCAGCGCTTGCCGATGACGATGGCGACCTCGCCCTCATAGTTCAGCCATTTGCAGCCCTTAGGCCGGACGATGGCGCCGCGATGCGAGTTCAGCGCCGAAAGCGGCTTCTGGAAATAAGTCGGGGTCGCCGAGAGCTTGATCTGGAATTCATGCACGCGGCTGACATGATTGAGATGGACGGCAATCACCTTGGTCGGCGTCACCGGTGGCAGATGCTGCGCCTTCTCAATCGTGACCCGCCTGCCATCGCGCGCCACCAGTTCCTCGCCCTGCCGTTCCATCTCCGTGACGGCACCGTCGAGCAAGATCCGTCGAAATTCCCGCACCATATCTCCCACCTGTCTTTTCTGTCTTGCCTGTTACTGCGCGGCGACCCGGCGCTTGCCGGTCCAGCCATCGGCCGGCCGGTCAAACCAGACGTGCACCTGGCCGGTGCCGACCGAATTCTCGTAGTCACTGAAAAGCCGTCCCGGCGCCGAGAAGTCCGTCTCGCCCAGGGCCGCGGCCATCATCACATAGTGGCCGAAATTCGCTTCCGGCTTGAACTTCAGGAAATCCGGCATGGTCTCCAGGACGCGGGCGTGATTGCCAGCCTTCATCCAATCCAACCTCTCGAGATCGGCTTTGGCGTGTTCCGGGCTGAAGATATGTTCGACGCCTGCCGCCTCATGGCCGCGCAGTTTCTGCAACGGCCAGAATTTGTGGCTCATTGCGCCGGAGGCAATCAGCACGACCCGGCGATCAAGTGCCGCGATGGTTTCCCGCACGGCGCGGCCGACGCGGAGGAAATCATCCGTCTCGCCGGTCTGGGCGCAGCTGATCGAGATCCAGGGTTCATCGCCTTGCTGCAGATAAGTGAGCAAGTTGACCGTGGCGTATTGCAGCGGCAGATAGGGATCGTCAATCGCCGTGATCCAGGTGCCGTGCTTGCGACCATTGCCGGCCAGGGCCTCGGCAAAGGCCGGATCACCCTTGAAGTCATAGGGCACCTGGGACATGCCGCGCGGCAGCTCGTCCGAGGTATACTTGCCGGTGCGATGGGCATGGCTGGTAACGACGAATTCGACCGTGGTGAACCAATGCGAGTCGAAGACGATGACGATATCGTAATCGAGCTTCGACAGCACTTCCTCTTTCAATCGACGTAGGCCAGTGACGACGGAAAAGTCCTCACCATTGTTCAGCTCCCGGCGAATTGTCTCCGGCAGCATGATGGTGGGCACATGGGCGAGCAGGCCCGCGGCGACAACTTCACCCATGTTTCCTCCAGCCAGTCGGCGCATAAACGCTGTTCTTGATGTCACAATAGAAATCGAAAGACCATGTGCCGCCTTCGCGGCCGATGCCGGACTTGCCGTTGCCGCCAAAGGCCTGGCGCAGGTCGCGCACGAAGAAGCAGTTGTTCCAGACGAGACCGGCCGAGACTTGCGCCGTCACCCGCTCCGCCCGCTCTTCGTCACCGGTCATGACCACCGCGGCAAGGCCATAATCGGTGTCATTGGCCATCTCGATCGCCTGTGCCTCGTCCTTGAAGGATTGCAGGCAGAGGACCGGACCGAAGACTTCGTCGCGCAGGATCTCCGAGCCAGGCACCGGATCGAGGAACAGGGTCGGCTCGAAATAGAGGCCACCCAGCTCAGCATTAGGCCCGCCACCGATCACCGGCTTCATCCCCGCCGCCTTGGCGCGTTCAACGAAGCCCTTGACCCGCTCGAAATGCGGCCGGCTGATCTGCGGGCCAATATCGACTGTCTCGTCGCGCGGATCGCCTTGGCGGATGTTCTTCGCCTTGGCGAGGAAGGCCTCCACGAATTTGTCGCGGATGCTCGCTTCCACCAGAATCCGGGTACCGGAGAGGCAGACCTGGCCGGCATTGTCATATTGTCCGATGGCGGTATTGACCGCGAGTTCGAGATCGCAATCGGCAAAGACGATGAAAGGCGACTTGCCGCCAAGCTCGAAGGACAGCGGCACCAGGTTCTCCGCAGCCACCGCAGCGATCTGCTTTGCCGTCGGCACCGAGCCGGTGAAGCTCAGGCGCCGCACTTTCGGATGCCGGGTCAGCGGCACGCCCGCTTGCTTGCCCGTCCCCTGCACGACATTGAAGACGCCCTCCGGCAGACCAGCCTCGGCGGTAATGTCGGCCAGCAGAGAGGCGGTCAACGGTGCCCATTCCGGCGGCTTGTAGACGACGGTACAGCCGGCCGCCAAAGCCGGCGCGATGCGCCAGGTGCCCAGCATCAGCGGCGCATTCCACGGCGTGATGATGGCGGCGACCCCGCTGGGATCATAGGAAATATGATTGCGATGACCGCGCACATCGAAATCGGCATGATCGAGCTGCAGCAGCCAATCGGCAAAGAAGCGGAAATTCATGGCGACGCGCGGCATGACACCGCGCCGATGCGAGCGCAGCAGTGAGCCGTTATCGCGCGTTTCCACGACCGACAGCTGCTCGACACGCTGCTCAACGATATCGGCGACACGGTGCAACAGGCGTGCCCGCTCCTCACGGCTGGTCTTGGACCAGGTCTTGAAGGCCTTGCTGGCAGCATCCACGGCGAGATCGACTTCCGCGGCGCCAGCACTGGCGACCTCAGCAATCACCGTCTCGTCGATCGGCGAGATGCTCTGGAAGCGATCGCTGCTGTCAATCCGACGCCCGCCGATCCAATGCCTGGTATCGATCGCGACGCCTTCGACTTCTGCCTTCATTGAATGCCCCTGACTTATCGTCTTCGGAAATCGTTCGACGTCGAATAATTTGCGAACTGCGATGCATTGTCAAGGCGCAATGAAGCGATACCCAGAGATCGGCAGATGGGGAGGCCGCGTGCAGCGGTATTGATGTCAGGCAAATGACGACGCGGATTTTTTGATCAGCCGCGTCGCACTGCGATATGGACGGGAGATTGGGTGCTGCCGGCCGGCGCTAGTCCAGCGGACCGTCGATATCTGTGATGGTCGCCAGGATGATGCGGATCGCCTCGGTGGCGGCCGCAATCTGCTTCGGCGAGAGACGCGCGGTGATGCGGGTTTCCTCGGCATTGAACTTCGGAAACAGCGTGCTGATCAACTCTGCCCCGCTCGCCGTCAGATTGACGATGACCAGACGGCGCTCCAGCTCATTGGTACGGCGGCGGACCAGCTTCCGGCCTTCCAGCATATTGAGGATGCTAGAAAGGGTACTCTTGGCCACGCCGGCCTCGATGGCCAGGCGCCGGGTTTCCAGCTCGCCATAGATCCACAGGCACCAGAGGGTCACGAAAGCTGACCAATGAAGATCAGCCTCGGCCAGGATCGAGCGCTCGAAATGCTCGCGAATGAAGCCGGCACCGCGATGGATATTGGAAACCAGGGCCATGGATTCGAGATTGATGCGCAAGCCGGCGACGCGCTGCTCGCCGAGTAGCTCCGCCAAGGGCTTGTCCTGCCGCGCCGTCGACCGTTTCGAGATCAATTGGGTTGCCGCCAGCACGGCATCGCCCCGCTTCGCCGCTACCGCGGGCTTTGCACCGGTCGGCTTGCCCTTGCCGGTGGACGTCTTGGTTTTTGCCGGAGTGGTCGGAGCTGATGAGTCGTCACGGCGGCGCTTGCTGGTCAAAACGAAAACCCCATTACGCGCGGCCCGGTCGCCGCTCCCTCGGATGAAACGTAAACGCTTATAACATTGTCCGACTGGACAGATGAAGCAGAGAAAATTGCGACCGGTCATCGCGAAGGCTGCCCGTCAAAACCTATCTAACCAATCGATATCGAATGAAAATTAACAGGATGCGCCCTCCTGAAACAACGCCAAGCTAAGCTCATTTTTCGCTGCAATGCAGTTATTTTTATCACCTGCGAGTGCCTCTCATAGTCTCTTGTGCTGTTATCGATTTAGGTTTACCGTTCGACATCGAATGAAAATGACATCGCCGGATTACTGACCCATGAGGGTCAGCCGATCAATGAGCGCATGCAGGGGAATCCGTCCGCTCCGGTTGGATGGGAAAATCATGCGACAGCCAAGATGGTTTGGCTGCCGCTTGCAGGGAGGAATCCATGAGCCAAACGAGTGGGGCCGCAAGCGCGGCTTCCCAATCCGCCAGCAATATGTCGCCGGTAGCCGGCGGCGGACAGCTGCGTCGCAATGCCCTGGGCATTGCCGCCATCACCTTCTTCGTGGTCTCGGCCGCAGCGCCCTTGACGGCGGTGGCCGGGGGCTATCCGATCGCCATGCTGCTCGGCAATGGTGCCGGCGTGCCACTGGCGACGTTGATCGTCATGGCCATCCTGCTGATCTTCTCGGTCGGCTATACGGCGATGGCGCGGCATATTT
Organism: Terriglobales bacterium; assembly: GCA_035563795.1. GTDB lineage: Bacteria > Pseudomonadota > Alphaproteobacteria > Dongiales > Dongiaceae > Dongia_B. Next base: position 7,811 of record DATMUQ010000507.1, read on the forward strand.
CCAATGCTGGCTCCTTCTACGCCTTCACCGCCCGCGGCCTCGGCGGCGTCCCCGGCGGGGCCGCCGCCTTTATCGCCGTGCTCGCTTATAACACCATGCAGATCGGCCTCTATGGCCTGTTCGGCGCAGTTGCCGCCGGCACGTTCGAGGGCGTCTTCAATTTCAGCCAGCCCTGGTATGTCTGGTCGCTGATCGCCTGGGTGGTGGTCGGCATCATGGGCTATCGCCAGATCGACCTCTCCGCCAAGGTGCTCGGCATCCTGGTGATCCTGGAATACGTCGTCGTCCTGGTGATGGATGGGGCCATCGTCGGCACCGGCGGTGCAGGCCATAACAGCATGGTCAGCTTCACACCTTCCGCCTTCATGGCGGGCTCACCGACTATCGGCATGCTGCTCTGCTTCGCTTCCTTCATGGGCTTCGAAGCGACCACCATCTATAGCGAGGAAGCCCGCGACCCCAGCCGCACGGTGCCGCGCGCGACCTATCTCTCGGTGCTGGTCATCGGCATCTTCTATGCCTTCACTAGCTGGTGCATGGTCAACGGCACCGGCGCCGACAAGCTGATGGATGTGCTGGGTGGCCTTAAGGATCCCACCACCTTCATCTTCACCCTCTCCGACCAATATGTTGGCAGCGGCCTCACCACCGTTATGCAGCTGCTGCTGATTTCCAGCGTCTTTGCCGCCCTGCTCGCCTTCCACAATGCCGCCGCGCGCTATTTCTATGTGCTCGGTCGCGAAGGCCTGCTGCCGGCGAAGCTCGGCCAGACCCATGACCAGCATCAGAGCCCGCATCTCGGCTCGGTCCTGCAGACCGTGCTGGCGGTGATCGTGCTGGCGGTCTTCATCGCCACCAACCAGGATCCGGTGCTGGGCCTCTTCGCCTGGCTGACCAATCTCGCCACCTTCGGCGTGATCGTGCTGATGGCCCTGGTCTCCTTCTCGGTCTGCGCCTTCTTTGCCCGCAAGCGGGAACTGCGTCCCTCGGCCTTCAAGGGCAGCATCGCGCCGATCGTCGCCGGCATCCTGCTGGGCATCATCGCTGTGCTGGTCTTCATCAACTTCAAGGACCTGACCGGCGCCTCGCCCGGTCTCGCTTACGGCCTCACCTGCCTGGTGCTGGTAGCAGCCGTGCTCGGCGGCATCGCTGCCGGGCGGTTAAAGAGCGCCGATTCCCGTCGCTACGCGGAAATGGGTGCCCATCGCGATAACTGAGAAACCGGGATCGTCACCACGACAGGCCGGCAGTGAAAACTGCCGGCCTTTTCGTTTCGGCCGGCGCTGTGGTTAGAAATCCGGCAGCAGGACCGCCGCGCCGTCCAACCGCCCGGCCCGCAGATCACCGATCGCGCGATTGGCATCCTGGAGCGGATAAGGTGTTACATGGGTGATAACGGGCACGCGCGGCGCCAAGGCGAGGAAGGCATCGCCATCGGCCCGTGTCAGATTGGCGACAGAACGTAGGCTGCGTTCCCGCCAGAGGAGTTCATAGGCGAAGGACGGAATGGCTGACATATGGATGCCGGCGCAGATGACGGTACCGCCCGGCCGCACGTTAGCCAGGGCAGCCGGCACCAGACCGCCGATCGGCGCGAAGATGATGGCGGCGTCAAGCTCCACGGGTGGCGGCGCGTCCGAGCCGCCCGCCCAGATGGCGCCGAGCTGGCGGGCAAAAGCCTGGGATGATGTGTCGCCCGGCCGGGTGAAGGCATAAACCTCACGTCCCTCAAACCGCGCCACCTGGGCCAGGATATGGGCGGCAGCGCCGAAGCCATACAGGCCGACACGTTTCGCGTCGCCGATCTGGCAATAGGCCCGATAACCGATCAGCCCGGCACAAAGCAGCGGCGCCGCCTCGGCATCGGCATAGTTGTCCGGTAACGGAAAGCAGTAGCGCGCATCAGCAACGCAGAATTCCGCGAAGCCACCATCAATGTCGTAGCCGGTGAAACGGGCTGACGGACAAAGATTTTCCTGGCCGGACCGGCAATAGGCACACTGTCCGCAGGTCGCCCCCAGCCAAGGAATGCCAACACGCTGGCCGAGTTCCCGGTCCACGACGCCGGCCCCAAGTTCCACGATGTGGCCAACGACCTCGTGCCCTGGCACGAGGTCCGGCTTGGGATGGGTAAGATCACCGTCGAGGATATGCAGATCAGTGCGACAGACGGCGCAGGCCGAAACCTTCACCAGAACCTGGCCGGGCCCCGGCGAGGGTACCGGCAACTGGCGTAAGACCAGCTGCGACACAGCCGACGCGCCGGCTTCTTCCATCCCCGAAATCGTCACCATTGAAGCCTTGGGCACAGCGCGGTCAAAGATCATCGCATGCATCAAACCGCAGCCTCCAGTCAGGACAAACAGCATTCGGCCGAGAGCAACATCATCCAACGCCAGGATGCCGCATTCTTGCGCTGGATCAAGGCGCGCTCTGAAAGCCGAGGGCAGAATGCCGGCAAATCCTCGGGCTTCCGAGACGGTGGGCCCGTTTCAACTCTGTGACAATGGAGGCAGATCATGGCCAATGCACCAGTCGAAGTTAAGAAAACCGCGCCAGCCCCGACCGACTACTGGCAGAATCTCCGCCGCGAATTTGACGACATGTTCGACCGATTCGGCATGCGCGGCGGCTTTCCCGCCTTCCCGCTGCTGTTCGATCGCGAGCCGGCTTGGCGGCTCAGCGCCGGAGTGAAGCTGCCGACACCGGCCGTCGACGTCTCCGAAGACGACAAGACCTACAAGATTACCGCCGAATTGCCCGGCCTGAATGCCGAGGACATCAGCGTCTCCATCAGCGGTGACATGCTGACCCTACGCGGCGAGAAACGCCAGGAACATGAGGAAAAACAAGCGAACCGACACATTTCGGAGCGAGCCTATGGTGCGTTCGAGCGCAGCTTCAGCCTGCCTGTGAATGTCGACCAGGCCGCCATCACCGCTGCCTTCACCAACGGCATCCTGACTCTGTCGCTGCCGAAATCGGCGG
>DATMUQ010000508.1:0-4070 GCA_035563795.1 Terriglobales bacterium
GGTGTGGGCCACGGTGGCGACGGTGATCGCCTCCCAGGCGGTGATCTCGGGGGCGTTCTCGGTGACCAAGCAGGCGATCCAGCTCGGCTTCCTGCCGCGGCTACGGGTGATCCATACCTCGCATGCGACGATCGGTCAGATCTACGTGCCCTTCGTCAACTGGATGCTGATGACGGCAGTGGTGATCCTGGTACTCGGCTTCCAGAGCTCCAGCAATCTCGCCGCGGCCTATGGCGTTGCCGTCACCGGCACCATGGTGATCGACAGCCTGCTGATTGCCGGCGTGATTTTCCTGATCTGGAAATGGCCGCGCATTCCCGCGATCATCCTGGTCTCGGTCTTCCTGATCGCCGATCTCAGCTTCTTCTCGGCCAATGTCGGCAAGATCACCCATGGCGGCTGGTTCACTGTCGCCGTGGCCCTGGTGGTCTTCGTGCTGCTAACCACCTGGAAGCGTGGCCGTCAGCTGCTGGCCGCGCGCATCGACCAGGATGCGATGCCGGTCGATGTCTTCCTGAAATCGCTCTCCAACCGCGCGACCCGGGTCAGCGGCACGGCGATCTTCCTGACCGGCCGGCCGAATGGCATCCCCTCGGCGTTGCTGCACAATCTCAAGCACAACAAGATCATCCACGAACGCAATATCCTGCTGACGGTGGAGATGCAGCCGGTCGCCCATGTGCCGGTGGCCCGACGCCTGCTGGCGGAAGATCTCGGCGGCGGCTTCCACCGCCTGACCATGATCTTCGGCTTCATGGACGATCCGGATGTGCCGGTGGCGTTGCGCCATTCCGGCGAGCTTGGCCTGCCGATCAACCTGATGGAGACCTCGTTCTTCATCAGCCGCGAAACCATCGTCGCCAGCATGCTGCCTGGCATGATGCTGTGGCGCGAGGCGCTGTTCGCCTGGATGTCGCGCAATGCCGCCAATGCCATGGATTTCTTCGGCCTGCCGACCAACCGGGTGGTGGAACTGGGCACCCAGGTCGAGATTTGACGTGAAAAGCGGGTTGTGATGTCAGGAGTCTGACAAAGAACTGCGACGAAAAGCAGCGGTGGATGGTAGTGTGCGGCCAGCTGTGCTAGAGCGCTGCGCGCCGGCCCGACCGATGGCATCGGCCGGGCACCGTTGCCAGGAAAAGGACTGAATTCTCGATGCAGCAGGTTCACCCGGGAACGGGCCGTAAGTCCCTTACGGCACTGGCAATCGGTGCAATCGGTGTCGTCTATGGCGATATCGGCACCAGCCCGCTTTACGCGCTGCAGGAATGCTTCAGCAGCCATCATGGGCTGGATATCAATGTCGAGAATGTCTACGGCATCCTGTCGCTGATCTTCTGGTCGATCATGCTGGTGGTGTCCTTCAAATACGTCACCATCATCCTCAAGGCGGATAATGACGGCGAAGGCGGCAGCCTCGCCTTGCTGGCACAGGTCAGCTCGGTCCTCAAGGGCCGCATGTCGGCCGCCATCATTACCGTGCTCGGCATTTTCGCCGCCGCCTTGTTTTACGGCGACAGCATGATCACGCCGGCAATCTCGGTGCTGAGCGCCGTCGAGGGCCTCAAGGTGGCAATGCCGGATATCGATGCCATCGTCGTCCCGCTGACGCTGGCGATCCTGATCGCGCTGTTCGTCATCCAGCGCCAGGGCACGCATCGCATCGGCATTCTGTTCGGGCCGGTGATGATCCTGTGGTTTGCAACCCTGGCGGCTCTCGGCGTCATGCATATCCTCGACCGCCCGGCGATCATCGAGGCGGTCAATCCCTTCTATGCCGTTGACTTCATCTGGCTGCATGGCTGGAAGGCCTTCTTCGTGCTCGGCTCCGTGGTGCTGGTGCTGACCGGCGCCGAGGCGCTCTATTCCGATCTTGGCCATTTCGGTCGCCGGCCGATCGTTGTCGCCTGGTTCGGCCTGGTGCTGCCGGCGCTGGTGCTGAATTACTTCGGCCAGGGCGCCCTGCTGCTCAACGATCCGACGGCGCTGGAGAATCCCTTCTTCCGCCTGGCGCCGGCCTGGGCGACCCTGCCCCTGGTGGTGCTGGCGACCATCGCCACCGTCATCGCCTCGCAGGCTGTGATCTCGGGCGCCTATTCGCTGACCCAGCAGGCGATCCAGCTCGGCCTGCTGCCGCGGGTGCGTGTCGTTCATACCTCGCATCAGGCGATCGGCCAGATCTACGTGCCCTTCGTCAACTGGATGCTGCTGGTTGCCGTGGTGCTGCTGGTGCTCGGCTTCGAAAGCTCGGCCAATCTCGCTTCCGCTTATGGCCTCGCCGTCACCGGCACCATGCTGATCACCTCGCTGATGATTGCCGTGGTGCTGTTCCGCATCTGGCATTGGCCGAAACTGCCCTCGGCCATCCTGACGGCGGTCTTCATCATTGTTGACGGCTCGTTCTTCTTCGCCAATTTCAACAAGATCGAACATGGCGGCTGGTTCACGCTGGCGGTCGGCCTCGTCGTCTTCGTCATGCTGACGACCTGGAAGAAGGGGCGGCAATTGCTGCTCGCCTCGATCGACAAGGATGCGATGCCGGTCGATATCTTCCTGAAGTCGCTGTCCAGCCGCGTCACCCGTGTGCCCGGCACGGCGATCTTCATGACCGGGCGACCGCAGGGTGTCCCCTCGGCGCTATTGCATAACCTTAAGCACAACAAGATCCTGCATGAGCGCAACATTCTGCTGACCGTGGAAATGCGCCCGGTCGCGCATGTGCCGGTGCCGCGCCGTTTGCTGGCGGAGGATCTCGGTGCCGGCTTTCACCGCCTGACCATGATCTTCGGCTTCATGGACGATCCCGATGTGCCGGCGGCGCTGAAGCATGCCGGCGAGATCGGCCTGCCCATCGGCATCATGGAGACCTCGTTCTTCCTCAGCCGCGAAACCATCGTTCCCAGCATGCTGCCCGGCATGATGCGCTGGCGCGAAGCCTTGTTCGCCTGGATGTCGCGCAACTCGACGACGGCGATGGAGTTCTTCGGCCTGCCGATCAACCGCGTGGTCGAACTGGGTACACAGGTCGCGATCTAGCGGGGTTGCGATCTATCGGCTGCATCAGAACTGCTGCGATAGCGCGTGATAGAGCGGCTCGCGGGTGAGGAAATTGGAAATGCCGGCAGCGATGAAGGTGGTCGCCAGCAGTGGCACCAGCAGGTCGTTGCTGACCGTCATCTCGGTGACGATGACGAAAGCGGTCAGCGGCGATTGCACCACCGCGGCGAAATAGGCGGCGGTGGAGAGCAGCATGATGGTGCTGAGATCGCTGCTGGGCACAAAGGCGGCGATGAACGAGCCGAGCCCGGCGCCGACCGAGAGCGACGGCGAGAACAGCCCGCCCGGCATACCGCTGGCTGAGGAGGCAAGGGTCGCCAGCAGCTTCAGGGGGCCGAACCAGAGCGGCATCGCCTGGCCGGTTTCCAGCGCCAGCTTGGTCTGCTCATAGCCGGTGCCATTGGCATAGCCGGCGGTCATCAGACCGCTCACGGCGACGATCAACCCGCACAACGCCGGGAACAGATAGGGCAGGAAGCGCTTACCGCTCAGCGATGTCTGATTGATGAGCCGGCGATACGTCTTGCCGATGCCAAGCAGGGCCCAGCTGAAGAACGTGCCGGCAAGGCCACAGGGAATGCCGCAAATGACGGCATAGACCATGGCCCGGCTGAAGCCGGTGGCGATGACGGCATGGCCGAAATACTTGTAATTGCCGAGCAGGGTGGCGCTGACGGCGCCCGCTACCACGACCGCGGCGATGATCAGGCCGCTGATGCGTTTCTCATAGCTCTTGGCCATCTCCTCGATGGCGAACATGATGCCGGCCAGCGGGGTATTGAAGGCGGCGGCAATGCCGGCCGCTGCCCCCGCCAGCACCAGGCCCTGCGGCTTGCGCAGCCCGGCATAGCTCCCCAGCATGAACATGATGCAGGCACCGACCTGCACCGTCGGGCCTTCGCGGCCGATCGAGGCGCCGAAGGCGAGGCCGAGCAAGGTGAGGGCGACCTTCCATAGCGTGACCTTGCCGCCGATCAATTCGGCGCGGCGCTCCAAAGTCGGGCTGCGGCGGG
>DATMUQ010000509.1:0-11602 GCA_035563795.1 Terriglobales bacterium
GCCTGCGCCGAGCAGATCGCCGATCAAGTGCTGCAGCGCATCGGCAAGAGCCGCCGCACCAATACGAAATCGCTGAAGATCGGCGGCGGAGCCGGCTGGCCCCTGGAGCCCGCGAAGCAGCGCCAGCAGGTCACCGAAATCGCCCGCCAGAGCGGCCTCAGTCTGGAGCATTGCACCGCCCTCGCCGACCGCTACGGCGCTTATGCGGCCACGGTCGCGGCGGCCATCGTGGCGGAAGGAATCGGTGCCGATCGTCCCCTGAAGACCTGTGCCGATTATAGCCGCGGCGAGATTCGCCATCTCATCAGCGCCGAGCGCCCGACCCGTCTCGCCGATCTCGTGCTGCGGCGCACGCAGATCGGCCTGCTCGGCAAGGCAACGCCGGAGCTGGTCGCCGAGCTTGCGGATTTCATGGCGCAGAGCCTGTGCTGGACCGAAGAGCGGCGGACCCGCGAGATTACCGACACGATTCGGTTGCTGGAGCAGCGGCACGGCGTCACCGGCTTGCACAAGCCGTCGGAACGGAATCGCGCCGACACCATGCGGCCGGTCTCTTGACGGCCGGGCGCTTTCCAGCAAGCTTGCACGGATGGACGAAAGGATCGACGTGCATGCCACCGCGGCGCAGCAATACGGCCAAGGCTAAATCGCCGGACAGAACCGAGGCCGATCAGGGTACACGGATTCCGCTCTGGGCCCAGGTCAAATCCTCGATCATCCGCATGATCGCCGATCAGGGTCTGGACAAGCATGCCCAGCTGCCGACCGAATATGCGCTCTGCGATCAGTTCGGCGTGTCGCGCACCGTCATCCGCGAGGCCATGAACCAGCTGGTGGTCGATCGCGTCATCTATAAGATCCAGGGCAAGGGCGCCTTCGTTGCCGACAATGTCGAGGAGCAGAATTTCGTCGGCATGGCCATGGGCTTCACCGGCGAGCTCATTCAGCAGCACAAGCATATTCATCGCTCGGTGCTGCATCAGGGCCTGGGTTTTCCCGATGCCCGGGTGCAACGGCTGCTGCGCATCGGCGAGAAAGAGCAGATCGTCAATATCAGCCGCATCATCGGCGCCGAGGGCATTCCCCGCATCCTCGTGCATACGTCCTATGTGGCGAGCTTCGTCCCCGGCCTGGAACAGGTCTCACTGCAGCACCGCTCCCTGCATGACACGCTGCAACGGCGCTACGGCATCATCTTCCGCCAGGCCGATCGCTGGCTGAAATCCGTCCTACCCAGCGACGAGGATGCGCAGTTGCTCGGCATCAGCGCCAATGAACCGGTCCTGGCGATCGAATCCTGCGCCTATATCGCTGACGGGACACCGGTCGAATATTATTCGGCGCTCTACCGCACCGACCAGGCGCGGCTGCATCTCAAGATTAAGTAACGCAGTCTCCTTCGCCTCACATCTGCCGTGTCAGCAGGCGCCGGATTTCCGGCCGCAAGGTCTGTGCCTGTTGGCGCCGGATCGCCTCGCGGAAGGCCCGCGGCGTCTGGCCGAATTGCTGCTTGAAGGCGCGCGAGAAGGCCGACGGATAGGAGAATCCGCAGGCGACCGCGACGGATTTGATATCGAATTCTTCATAGAACAGGAAATTCCGCGCCGCCTGCAGCCTGATGCGCAGATAGAGCGCCATCGGCGTCTCGCCGAAGCGACGCGAGGATTCGCGGATGATGGTGCGGCCGGAAACGCGCAGCTCATCGGCCAATTCCTGCAGCGATAGCGGGAAATCGAGATTGCGCTCCATCAAGCGCACCAGCCGGTCGGCGAGCGCCTTCCCCGCCCGCAATGCCTTGCCGTCCGCCTTGGTCTTTTTCGGATCGCGGTCATCGGCGCTCACGGTTGCCATGTCCGGCCGCTGCGGCGACGTGGCGGCACGCGGCGTATAGACCAGAGCATTGGCGACCTCATTGGCGAGCGCTTCGCCATAATGACGCCCGATCAGGCCGAGCATCAGATCCAATGTGGCGACACCGCCGGCACAGAAGATGCGCTGGCCGTCGATGAGGAAAATCTGGTCGCGGATCCTGGCCTTCGGGAAACGCTCGCGAAAGGTCTGCACCGCCTCCCAATGCAGCACCACGTCGCGTTCGCCGATCAGCCCGGCCTGGGCCAGGGCGAAAGCACCGGTATCGACAGCGCCGATCGTCGCCCCATAGCGCAAGGCCGCCCGCAACTGCGACAACAGCTTCGAGGTATTGCGCTGCGTCGGCAGATTGCCTTCGAAGACCAGGTAGTAATCGGCCGGCGTCATATCGGCGAGCGCATGGTCGGGCGCCATCCACATGCCGTTGCTGGCCCTGACTGGCTGGCCCGTCTCCGAGATCAGTGCCCAGTTGAATAAGGTGCGGCCGCTGTTCTGGTTGGCGATGCGCAACGCCTCGCTCGCCAAGATCAATGCGTTCAGCGGGAATTCCGGCTGCAGCAGGAAATTGAAAGTGGGAATGCCCTGGCCGCTGGACGGCGTCGCTTCCATCTCGGCCTCCCTTTGCCGAACCGGTTGTCATTATTTGATAATAATATGGCACTCAGTGTTTATCGACAATCCCTGTGAACGAGGATGATGAGAACATGGCGGGTGCAGGAGAAGGCGCGGTCAACCGCGTAAAATCCGCCATCAACAATGACGACATGGAACGAGGGCGATGCAGCCGCATCAGCACCGCGAAAGGTGATTTCGCGGCAGGGGGAAACGCGTGCCGAGCGCAAAGCCCTCGTTCCAGCCAACAGAAACCAGGGAGTTTGTCGATCGTGAGCCCGGATCAATTGAAGCGTCGGCTGGAAGGCTGTTATGTGACGATCCCCACGCCGTTCAGCGATCAGCCGGGATTGCCGATCAACGAGACGGCCTTGCGCACCTATACCAATTATCTCGCCAGCAACGGATTGGATGCGGAGAACGCCACCTTCCTCGCCGGCGGCGCGGCCGGCGACTTCTCCACCATGACCTTCGAAGAGCGGCTGCGGGTGACCGAGATCGTGCTCGACGAGGTCAATGGCCGCGTGCCGGTGGCGATGGGTGCGCAGACCACCAGTACCCTGGAACTGGAACGCCTGGCCAGCGCCGCGCAATCCATGGGTGCCGACTTCATCCAGGTCTCATGCCCGTTTTATTTCACCCATGGCGAGGCCGATTTCGAGGAATTTGTGCGCGCAGCGGCAGCGGCAGCGCCGAAGATCGGCATCATCATCTACAACACCTTCTGGACCGCGACCAATCTCTCTTTCGGCATGGTCGAACGCTTGGCAGAAATTCCCAATGTGGTGGGATTGAAATGGGCGACGCCGCGCACCGATGCGATGGAATTCGAGGATGTGACCACGCATTTCTCGCATCGCTTCACCGTCATCGATAACAATCTCTTCTTCCCCTACAGCGCCATGCCGGCTTTGGGTGCCCGTGCCTTCGAGGTCCATCTGTGCAATTTCTGGCCGGAATGGGGGCTGAAGCTGATGCGCGAGGTACGCGGCGGCAATTATCCGGAAATCGCCCGCATGCTGGTGCAAGAGGCGATGCCTTTCTATAAACTCTGGGTGCGGATCGAGCGCGAATATACCAGCGGCGACGGCTATCTGGATAAGCTCTGCATGGAGCTGATCGGCCTCCCCTCCAGCCGCTGCCGGCCGCCGACCCGCGATGTTCGACAACTCTACCGTGCCGATACTTTGGCGATGATGCGGGCGATCGGCGTGCCGCATCTCATGGAGCGCTGAGCCGCGCCATGGACGGAACCGGACCGGCAAGAGCGACACAGGGACGAATTGGGCGTCAACAAAATGAGCATCTGGCACTGCGGCACATGACGGAACAGGCAGAGACTGCGATCAACATGATCGTGCTGGCCGCCGGCGACAATGTCGGCGTCGCCACCCGTGACATCGCGGCGGGCGAGATTGCGCGCGACATCAAGGGCCATGCTGTGACAGCGCAGGAAGCCATTCCCCAGGGCCATAAGATCGCCCTTGCCGATATCCCGGTCGAGGCCGCTATCCGCCGCTTCGGCGTCCCCGTCGGCATCGCGCGACAGGCGATCCCGACCGGCCATCTTACCCATGTCCATAATATCGCCAGCTCCTATATCAACAATGACGAGGACCATTATGAGTGACCGGATGACGGCCGGCGCTCTGCCGCCAGCGAACGAGCTCAGCAGGATGCGCGGCTATCTCCGTTCCGACGGCCGCAAGGGCATCCGCAACTATGCGGTCGTTGCCTATCTGGTTGAATGCGCCCATCACGTGGCCCGGCGCATCGTCGAACCCTACCAGGAGAGCGGCGCGCAGCTGATCGGTTTCCCCGGCTGCTATCCCAGCGACTATGCCCATGGCGTGCTGACGGCGATGACGACCCATCCCAATGTCGGCGCCGTGCTGCTGGTCTCGCTCGGCTGCGAGGAGTTCCGCCGCCGCGATCTCCTGGAAGCGATCCGCGCCACCGGCCGCGTTGCTGACCTGCTGGTGATCCAGAAGGAAGGCGGTACGGCGGCGACGATCGAGGCCGGGCGCGCCTGGCTCGAGCGCCAGCTCCCTGCATTGGCGGCGGCACTGACCGTTCCCCTCGCCCTCAATGAACTGGTCATCGGCACCAAATGCGGCGGCTCGGATGGCCTTTCCGGTGTCACCATCAATCCCGCCGTCGGCCATGCCATCGACCTGCTGATCGACCAGGGCGGCACGGCGATCTTCGAGGAAACCTGCGAGCTGATCGGTTGCGAGAGCCATATGGCCGGCCGCGCCGTGACGGCGGATCTCGGCACCGAGATCATCGAGGCGGTGCGTAAGGCCGACCGCTATCACCGCGATCTCGGCCATGCCAGTTTCGGCGGTGGCAATATCAAGTTCGGCCTTTCAACGATCGAGGAGAAATCGCTCGGCGCCTATGCCAAGAGCGGCACCCGGCCCATCTCCGGCCTGCTGAAACCGGGCATCCGGCCACCTTCTTCCGGCCTCTATCTGATGGACACCATCAATGACGGGCCGGTGCGCTTCGGCATTCCCAATGTCAACGACACCCAGACGGTGACGGAGATGGTGACCGCCGGTTGCCACCTCATCCTCTTCACCACCGGGGCGGGCTCGGTGGTCGGCCAGGCGGTGGCGCCGGTCATCAAGGGCGTTTCCAACAGCCGCGTCTTCCAGCGCATGTCGGGCGACATGGACATCAATGCCGGCACCATCGCCGACGGGCTGGAGAGCATCGAACAGGTGGGTGCCCGGATCCTGCGCGAAATTGTTGCCGCCGCATCCGGCGCGCCGACCCGCTCCGAAGCGCTCGGCCACCAGGAATTCGCGCTCTACTACAAGACCTATGAGCCGCTGGGGCCGAGCTGCCTGCCGGTCTAGGACAAGGTTGGAAGACGGGCGCGATCGGGGAAGCGCCCGGGGACTGCATGCCAGCCGGATGCGCTGAGACGGCTGAGACAGACAAATATCAGCAACTGGGAGGACTGATCATGAAACGATTGATGACGATGTTTGCGCTCGCCGCAACGCTTTCAGCATCCGCCGTGGCGGTGCATGCCGCGGCTGCCGATGACGATGTCAGGTTGCGCCTCAACTGGATGTATTACGGCTCCCATGCCGGCTTCGCCTATGGCAAGGACAAGAACTACTACAAGGACCAGGGGATCAATCTCGACATCCGCAGCGGCAACGGCTCCGGCTCCGCGCACCGCCTGGTCGCTAATGGCGACAGCACCTTCTCCTATGGCTCCTGCGCCTCGATGGTGAATCTGGCCGCGCAGGGGGCGCCGCTGATCTCCGTCGCCGTCATCGATGCCATGGGCACCGATGCCATCATCGTCCGCCCCGATAGCGGCGTCAAAACCATCGCCGACCTCAAGGGCAAGACCCTCCTGACCACGGCCAATGCCGGCGTCAACACCTTCTTCCCGCTGGTCCTGAAGAATGCCGGGCTGCAGGAAAGCGATATCAAGATCACCAATGTGCCGGATGGCGCCCTGGTATCGTCCTATCTGCAAGGTGCCGGCGGTGCCGTCGGTATTCTCGGCGGTCTCGACGACAAGCCGGCCGAGATCAAGGCCAATGGCGGCGGCGCCCCCGTGACCTTCGCCTATTCCGATTACGGCGTGAACCAGATCGGCTATTGCATCGTGACGACCACCGATACCGTCGCCAAGAAGCCGGATCTGGTGAAGCGTTTCGTCGCCGCCACCATCAAGTCCTACAAGGAAACCGAAGCCAATCCCGATGCCGCCATCAATTCGATGGCCGATATCGTCGGCGGCGATTCCCTGTCGGATGCCAGCAAGAAGCAGGCCCGCGAGGTTCTGGATGTGACCTTGAGCGTGCTCTACTCCAAGGCCAATACCAAGAAGCAGCTCGGCCTCAATGTCGCCTCGGATTGGGATGACATGCTGAAGCTGATGAAGGACTATAATGGGCTGAAGACGGACAAGCCGGCGACCGCCTTCTATACCAACGACTTCCTGCCGTGAGCGCCGGGCGCCGGGGTGCATCGTCTCCCGCAGCCCGGCGCCCCCTACCCGATCACCGTACCGCGCCTGCCGGCATATGAAGCAGGCCCGGGCTCCACGTATCAGAGGTTCGATGGGGTGGAAGGACCCCGCAGGAAAAGATGGGCATTGCCGTCGATATCAAATCCGTCACCAAGGTCTTCGGCTCCGGCCCGGCAGCCCTGCAGGCATTCGGTCCCGCCGATCTCGCCATCGAAGCCGGCGAGTTCGTCTCCCTGCTCGGCCCTTCCGGCTGCGGCAAATCCACCCTGATGCTGATGATCGCCGGCCTGCTGGATCGCAGCGCCGGCGACATCGAAGTCAATGGCGAGCATGTCTCGGCGCCGCGCACCGATATCGGCATCATGTTCCAGGACAACACCTTGGTGCCCTGGCGCGATGTCCAGGGCAACATCGCTCTGCAACTGGAACTGCGCGGCATTGATCCCGAAAGCCGGGCCGGTCGCATGCGCGAGTTGCTGCGCAGCGTCCAGCTCGAAGGTTTCGAGCACCGTTTTCCCCATGAGCTTTCCGGCGGCATGCAGCAGCGCGCGGCCTTCTGCCAGGCCATGGTGCATGACCCCCAGACCGTCCTGCTCGATGAGCCGCTCGGCAAGCTCGATGCCATGACCCGTGAGAGCATCCGCACCGATCTCCAGGCGCTCTGGCTGCAACGCCGCCCGACCGTTGTCTTCGTCACCCACAGCATCGAGGAGGCGGTGCAGCTCTCAAGCCGTATCTGTGTCATCACGCCTCGCCCCGGCCGCATCGACCGGGTGATCGATATCGACCTGCCCTGGCCGCGCGACATGGCGGTCAAGCGCAGTGCCGCCTTCACCAATTACGTGCGTGACATCCAGGAGATATTCCATGGCTTTGGCGTCCTCTGAGCGGCCCGGTCCCGGCGCCGAGCGGCGCCCGCCGGCAAACAGCGTGGCAACGCCACAGTCACGCGCCAAGAGATCCGGCGCGCCGGGTTCGTTCATGGCCTGGCTGGCGCAGTCCTGGATGCTGCTCGCCTTCTTCGTCTTCTTCTTCCTGTTCTGGGAATATGCGGTCAAGCTCTTCCATATCCCGCAATATATCCTCAACCCGCCAAGCGAGATCGTCGCCAATGGCTGGGCGGATATCCACCGGCTGGTCGCCTATTTCTGCATCACCGGGCTGGAAGCCGTCATTGGCTATGTCATCGCGATCATAGTCGCCGTGCCGCTGGGTCTTGCCATCGCCTTTTCCAGCATTCTGCGTCGGACCATCTATCCTTTCTTTGTCAGCCTCGAGATGACGCCGAAGATCGCCTTCGCGCCGCTTTTCATCTCCTGGCTGGGCTTCGGCCTATTGCCGAAGATCATCATCGTCTTCCTGGTCTGCTTCTTCCCGATCGTGCTCAATGCCATCCTCGCCTTCAGCTCACTGAGCGAGGAGCTGACGCGCTTCTGCCGCTCGACCGGGGCCGGCTGGTTCCAGGTCTTCCTCAAGGTGCGCCTGCCCGCCGCCTTGCCGCAATGTTTCGTCGGTTTCAAATACGCCGCCTTGAACGCCACGGTGGGTGCGACCATCGCGGAATTCATCGGCAGCGATCAGGGGCTCGGCTTCTATATCCAGATCACCACCGGCAATATGCGCCCTGACCTTGCCTTTGCCGGCATCTTCTTCCTGACCTTCCTCGGCCTGCTGATGTTCGGCGCGGTGACGCTGGCGGAACGGTTCTGCATTCCCTGGCACATCTCCGTGCGCCGCAAATCATAGAGGCTTTGAATGACGGATATCCGGTATCAACCGTCGGCGTTGCAGGACTTCGCCTGTCGCGCACTCACTGAACGTGGCCTTACGCCCGCCATGGCGGAGACAGTCGCTGCCGCTTTGCTGGAAGCCGATCTCCTGGGCCATCACACCCATGGCCTCATCCTGCTCGGCGACTATCTCGAGGAGATCGAGAACGGCGACATGATCGTCACGGGGGAACCGACCGTCCTTGCCGATCACGCCGCCGTCGCCACCTGGGATGCGCGGCGCCTGCCGGGCTTATGGACCACCAGCCGCGCCATCACCGAGGCGACCCGGCGCGCAGAGAAATTCGGCACAGGCGCCGTCGCCTTGCGGCGTTCCCATCACATCGGCTGTCTCGCGAGCTTCCTGGAAGCGCCGGCGCGACAGGGCTATATCGTGCTGATCTTCTCATCTGACCCCAGCGACGCCCATGTGGCGCCTTATGGCGCAGTGACGCCGGTACTCACCCCCAACCCGATCGCCGCCGCCATCCCCGCCGAGCCCGATCCGGTGCTGATCGATGTCAGCACTTCGATCACCACCGCGGCGATGTGTGGCCGCGCCCGGCGCAATGGCACGCCGCTCGCGGGACAATGGCTGCTGGGGCCGGATGGCAAGGCGACCGACAACGCAGCCGGCTTCGGTCAGGGGGCGACGATCCTGCCGATCGGCGGCGTCGATCACGGACATAAGGGCTATGCCCTCTCCTTCCTGGTGGAAGCGCTCAGCCAGGGCCTCAGCGGCTTCGGCCGGCGCGACGAGCCGCACCAATGGGGTGCCGCCGTGCTGGTCATGGCCTTGGCCCCGGGCGCTTTCGGCCCGGTCCGGGATTTTCTGGCGCAAAGCAGTTTCCTCGCCGATGCCTGCCGCGCCGCAAAGCCGGTGCCCGGTGGCAAGCCGGTGCGGCTGCCAGGCGAGGCCGGCCTCGAACGCAAGCGCCGCGCCTTGGCAGAGGGGTTGGCCTTGCCGGCGCATATTGCCGCCTCGCTGAAGGACGTGGCCGAGAAGCTGAAGCTGTCGCCGCCACCGGCGCGCTGAAGGACAGGATTGACGGTAGAGATCACCTTGGATGGGAAGAGGTCCGGCATGAGCGCGTATCAGACACTCGGTCACTATCAACACATCGCCAGCAATCTGCGCCTGCCGCACCAGGCCTTCATCGATGGCCGCAAAGCGGCGGCGGTGTCAGGCGCCACCTTCGCCAATCTCAATCCCGCGACCGGTATGGGCCTCGGCGATGTCGCCGCCTGCGACAGCGCCGATGTCGATCTCGCTGTCGCGGCAGCGCGCCGCGTTTTTGCCCGTGGCGACTGGTCGCGGTCGGCGCCGGAAGAGCGCCGCGACGTGCTGCAGCGCCTCGCCGGCCTGGTCAAGCAGCATGCTGAAGAACTCGCTGTGATGGAGAGCCTCGACAGCGGCAAGACCATCAAGGACTGCCTCCATGAAATCGGCAATGAAGTGCCGAACTTCTTCCGCTGGTATGGCGAACTGATCGACAAGACTTTCGGCAAGGTCGTACCGACCGGCCAGAATGCGATGGGCCTCATCGTCAAGGAGCCGATCGGCGTCGTCGGCCTTGTCCTGCCCTGGAACTTCCCGCTGCTGATGGCGGCCTGGAAACTGGCCCCTGCCCTCGCCGCAGGTTGCTCGGCGGTGGTGAAGCCCGCCGAGCAGACGCCGCTCACCACTTTGCGCCTCGCCGAGCTGGCGCAGGAGGCCGGCCTGCCGGATGGCGTGCTCAATGTCGTGCCCGGATTTGGCGAAACCGCCGGCCAGGCGATCGGCCGGCATATGGGGATCGATGCCGTCTCCTTCACCGGTTCGACTGAAGTCGGCGCCTATTTCCTGCGTTATGCCGCCGAGAGCAATCAGAAGCCGGTCGGCCTGGAGATGGGCGGCAAGAGCCCGATGATTGTCCTCGATGACGCCGATATCTCCGATGACCTCATCGGCCATGCCATCACCGCCGCCTTCTGGAATGGCGGCCAGAACTGTTCGGCCAATATGCGGCAGATCGTCGATGCCAAGGTTAAGGATGCCTTCCTCGCGCGGGTCATCGACAAGGCTGGTGCCATCAAGCTCGGCAATCCGCTGGATCCGGCAACCGATATGGGTGCCATGGTGACGGAGGAGCACCAGAAACGGGTGCTCGGCTATATCGAGCGCGGCCGTCAGGAAGGGGCCAAGCTTATCACCGGCGGCGGCAAGCCGGCCGGCGGCGGGTTCTATGTGCGGCCGACCGTCTTCGATGCCGTCAGCCCGACGATGACCATCGCCCGGGAAGAAATCTTCGGCCCCGTTCTCGGCGTCATGACGGTGCGAAATATTGAGGAAGCGCTGACTATCGCTTGCGATACCGAATACGGCCTGCACGCGACGGTCTTTACCCAGAATATCGACCGCGCGATCCAGATGGCGCGACGCCTGCCCTGCGGCACGGTCGCCATCAACGGCTTCACCGAAGGCGATATCAAGACGCCCTTCGGCGGTTTCCGCCGCTCCGGCTCCTTGGCCCGCGATAACGGCACCGAGGCGCTGGACCAGTACACCCAGACCAAGACCATCTGGATCACGCTGAAAGCTTCCTGATCCGAAGCGTCACATCGGGAACGCTGCATCAGTTTCATTTTTGAGAAGGATTTGCCGATCGGACCGGGCTCATGCCTAGCTCCGATGGGACAGATTCAGTCGATCTGGCTGTCTTCACAAGGCTGCTGCCTGCTGCATAATCGCTCCCTCGATCGCTTGCGGGGACATCATGCAGATTGAAATCAATCACCGTGCCGAGCTGACCCTGGATCTCTATCACCGCGTCGCCTGGCAAGGTCACGGTGTGCATTTCGGTGCAGCCGCGCGGCAATACATGGAAGAGAGCCGCCGGGACTTCATGCGGCTGATCGATAACGACCCCAATATCACCATTTATGGCGTCACCAGCGGTTACGGCCAGCAGGCCAATCTGCGCCTGCACGGCGAGGCGCGCCGCCAGCATGCGCGCAAGCCACCGCGCTCGACCGTCGCCGCCTTCGGCACACCGGCACCGGAGCGGGTTGCGCGCGGCATCGTCCTCTCTCGGCTGGCGAATTTCATCGAAGGCCATGCGGCGGTATCGCCGGAACTGGCGGTCAAGATCGCGGCCCTGCTCGATGGCGGCGCTTTGCCCAAGGTCTCGGTCGAGGGCCAGGGTGGCGCCGGCGAGATCCTCTGGGCAGCCCCGCTCTTCCTTGCCGTGGCCGAGCAGTTTCCGCTGGCCGAGAAGGATGCCTTATCGCTGGTCAACGGCTCGCCGGCTGCCAGCGCTCTGATCGCCGATGCCGCCCTCGCCATGCGCCGGCGCCTGGACATTGCTGAAGC
>DATMUQ010000510.1:0-3420 GCA_035563795.1 Terriglobales bacterium
CCACCGCCGAGCTCCCCGAGCCGTCGCTGGATGATGCCTTCGTCGCCATCGTGCGGCGATCCGAGGGCCAGCCGGAGCGCCAGACGGGGCAGCGGCCATGAACCGCCTGTTGCGCCCGCGCCGGCTCTTCGCCCTGCTGCGCAAGGAATTCGTGCAGATCCTGCGCGACCCTTCGGCGATCCTGATCGCCTTCGTCATGCCGGTCGCCTTGCTGCTGCTCAATGGCTACGGGTTGTCGCTCGATGCCAAGAATGTCGATTTTGGCGTGGTGATCGAAGCGCAGACGCCGCGCACCATGAGCCTCTACCGCACCTTCGTCGACACGCCCTATCTGGCGGCCCGGCCCTATTACACCGATAGCGCCGCCGAGGCCGCGCTGCTGCGGCGCGAGATCAAGGGCTATATCGTGGTGCGCGCCGAGACCATCCGCAATCTCGCCAATGAGCTGAAGCCGCAGCCTTACCTGATCGTGGTCGATGGGGTGGATGCCAATACCGCCCGTATCGTCGAGGGCTATGCCGTCGGCGTGCTCGGCGGCTGGTACCAGCGCGAGGCCACCAGCAACAGCCTCAGCAATCTCGCCCCCGGTGTGCAACTGGAACATCGCTACTGGTTCAACCCGGAACTGCGCAGCACCTCCTTCATCGTGCCCGGACTGATCGCCGTGGTGATGACCCTGGTCGGCGCCTTGCTCACCGCCATGATCGTCGCCCGCGAATGGGAACGCGGCACCATGGAGACGCTGATGGCCTCGCCCGCCAGCATCCTCGAGATCATGCTTTCCAAGCTCCTGTCGAATTTCGTCCTCGGCATGATGGCGATGGCGGTCTCCGTCATTCTCGGCCTGCTGCTGTTCCAGGTGCCGTTCCGCGGCTCCTTCCTGGCTTTGGGCCTGGTCAGCGCCCTGTTCCTGATCAGCGCCCTTGCCCTCGGCCTCTTCATCTCGACCATCGCCCGCAATCAGTTCGTGGCGGCACAGCTCACCTTCATCACCACCTATATGCCGGCGCTGATGCTGTCCGGCCTGCTGTTCGACATCGCCAGCATGCCGCATTGGGTCCAGGACCTGACCCATATCGTCGCCGCCCGCTATTTCGTCGCCTGCCTGCAGACATTGTTCCTGGCCGGCGATGTCGGGGCGATCCTGCTGCCCAATGCGCTCATCCTGTTCTGCTTCGCCGTGGTCTTCTCCCTGATCACCCTGCGGCGCATGACCCGCAATTTGGAGGGATGATGTTCGGCCGCATCTATGCGCTCATCGTCAAGGAGATGCTGCTGCTGTGGAAGGACCGGCGCATGCGCTTCGTCATCCTGATGCCGCCGCTGATCCAGGTACTGGTCTTCACCTTCGCCGCCACCTTCGAAGTCCGGCATGTGCCGCTCGGCGTGTGGAACGAGGACAATACCGCAGCCTCGCGCGAGCTGGTGCGGCGCTTCACCGACAGCACCGCCTTCGATTTCGCCGGCAATATCGACAACCCGCAGGCATTGCGCGATTGGATCGACAGCCAGAAGGCCTCGGCCGTGCTCCATATCGATCCCCGCTTCAGCGCCGATCTCGCCAGCAACCGGCCGGCCCGGGTACAACTGATCATCGATGGCCGGCGCTCGAATGTGGCGCTGATCGTGCAGAACTATGCCGCCACCATCGTCGCTACCTATAACCGCGAGACCCTGGCCGCCGGCACGCTCCTTGCGGATGCAGGGCCGCAGATCGAGGTGCGCGCCTGGTACAACCCCAATCTCGACAGCCAGTGGTATATCCTGCCGGCGCTCAATGCTTTGGTCGTCATGGTCATGGTGATGCTGATCAATGCCCTCTCGGTCGCCCGCGAGCGCGAGCTCGGCACCTTCGACCAGCTGCTGGTGACGCCCTTGCGCCCCTTCGAGATCCTGATCGGCAAGGTGACACCGTCGCTGATCATCGCCGCCGCAGAAGCCTTCGGCATCCTGGCCGTCGCTGTCTTTGCCTTCAGCCTGCCCTTCCGCGGTTCTTTGCTCTGGTTCGGCATCGGCTTCATCATCTTCCTGCTCTCGGCGATCGGCATCGGGCTTGCCATTTCTTCGGTCGCCAAGACCCAGCAGCAGGCGATCCTCGGCGTCTTCATCTTTCTCGCCCCGGCCATCATCCTCTCCGGCATGGCGACACCGATCGACAACATGCCGCCCTGGTGCCAGACCCTCTCGCTGATCAATCCCGTGCGCTACATGATCGATCTCACCCGCAGCCTCTATCTGCGCGATCCAGCTGTGCCGCTGATCCTGCACCAGCTCTGGCCGATGATGATCATCGGCACCGTGACACTCGGCTTCGCTACGCTGCTGTTCCGTCGCCGCCTCGGCTGAGAAGCCGCGTCTTATTCCGCGCGCATGGTTCCGCTGTCACGCGACTTTGACCTGAAGGATTCGTGACCGCGCCAGCGGAACAACCCACAGCATGATCGGTTCTTTTTGCAGGCGCTGCGCTTCAGTCGCGCCGTTCCCATCAAGCAAGGAGCCACTGATGAACAACGACCGTATCGAAGGCAACTGGAAGCAGCTCAAGGGCAAGGTCAAGGAGCAATGGGGCAAGCTGACCGACGATGACATGAAGATCATTGAAGGCAACCAGGAGCAGCTTCTCGGCAAGGTGCAAGAGCGCTATGGCATTGCCCGTGACGAAGCGGAGAAGCAGGTCAAACACTTCCGCGAAACCAACCGCGATCTGTTCCACTAAGCGCGATCGTTTCAAGTGGAAGCGGACGCGCTTCCACTTGAAACGTGAATCGCTCTCTAACTTAATAAGTAGAGACGGATTCACGTTTTAGATCGAAGCACTACGTGATTCGATCTAAAGCGATCCGGCTCTAAGCGCGGACAATCGGTCGTCGCCGGCGCTGTCGTCGTCGACCGAGTCGCGTATCGGGAGGCGGCCCTGTATGGGCCGTCTCGCCGAGTCCGCTGCAAGCTGCGTGCAGATGCAGATCAAGCGCAAGCGGAGCCTGCAATAGCCACGTGAATGCCAAGCGATGACCCGTTGCATTGCCCGCAAAGGCAAAGCGAAGGGGCAAAAAGCAACAAGAAATCGGGATCACAAAATAGTGTTGCCGGAGCTATATCTCATGATGGTGGCCAGGGCCAAAAAGCGGTGGCCGGGCAGAAGCATCATGCGAGGATGAGGGCCGTTCGGCGGTGCATCTCCCAGAACCTCACCGTCAGAACGCCAGGGAGCGATGAGCCTGCCTTCGGTATCGGCCACGCGATGGCCGTCAAGGTTTCCCGTAGCGGTACCGGCACTGGCAGTCACTCAAGCGCTTTCCCTATCGGCCCGGAGGATAGCGGCGCTTCCCAGCAAAGCGCTTGCGCGAGGTGGATACCCCCTGGAGGTGGCCCCCAAGCTTCCAGCACCTCGACACCTCCGGGTTCGATCCGTGGCGGGTT
>DATMUQ010000511.1:0-3041 GCA_035563795.1 Terriglobales bacterium
AACGATGGCCGAGCCAGCCGGTCAGGCCCGCCGCCAGGATGATCAGCGGGAAGGGCAGATGCAGCACATAGATGCCGAGAAAGGCCATGACAGCCACGACCTTCATGGCCCGGTTCTTCAAGGCGCGGCGGCCGATCCGCAAGGTGGCTTCGACAACGACGGCGAGCACGGCTGCCTTGACGCCGAAGAACAGGGCATTGACCAGCGGCACCTCGCGGTAGAGCACATAAAGCGTGCTGAGCCCCAGCATCACCAGGGCGCCCGGCAGCACGAAGAGAATGCCGGCGATCAGGCCACCCAATGTTCGGTGCAGCAGCCAGCCGATATAGGTGGCGAGCTGCTGCGCCTCGGGCCCAGGCAGCAGCATGCAGTAATTGAGCGCATGCAGGAACCTCTCCTCGCCGATCCAGCGCCGCTCCTCGACCAGTTCCTTGTGCATCAGCGCGATCTGCCCCGCGGGACCGCCGAAGCTCAGGAGGCCGATCTTGCCCCAGACCTTGAAAGCTTCGGCCAGGCTCGGCTTGTCGGGCAGCTTCGATGTGTCGGGAAGATTTCCCGGCACGATTGTCTTCTGCATCTTCTTCCTCAGGAAATCTTGGCGCCAATAGGCTGTTGATGGGTCGGCCAGTCATGGGTCTCGCCGACGGCATCGCGGCACCAGCGATAGAAGGCATCATAGAGCGACATGCTGGCATCGAGCTGTTCCAGGTCGTCCCGGTACATGCGCGAGAGACCGAGCGAGGCGGCGAGCAGGCCAGGGGCCTGGGGTGACAGCTCCAGTTTCGCCGTATCCGCCGCCCGCACGATGGTCGCCAGGTGATCGAGCGGCTTCGAGGCGAGGCCGAATTCCTGCAGCATGGTGTCGAAGGTGCAATGATCGCCGCGATGGCTCCAGAACACGCCTTCGATGTCGAAGGGCATGGCATGGAAGCGGTCGGCGACGGCGGGTACCTCTGCCGCATTGACGAAGAGAAACACCGCCTGCGGATCGACGAAGCGGCGGATCAGCCAGGGGCAGGCGATGCGGTCGATCTTCGGCCGGCTGCGGGTGACCCAGACGGTGTGCCCGGCGGCGTCACGCCGTGGCAGGACCGTGGTCATCACCATGAGGCCACCGGCATCGCGCCAGGCCTCGAAACCGCCTTCCAGGGTCTCGGCACGGCTGCCGGCATGTCGTAGCCAGGCGGCGACGCCCTGGCTCAGTTTCTGGCCGCGCTGGCAGATGACGACGACATCGTGGCCGGTGAAGGTCCCGGCCCATTGCGCCACCGATTGATAGTCGAAACAGCGGGCGGCCGGCAGGATGCGGGGATCGGCGGCCAGGTCTTCAGGGATGCGAACATCAATCAGCACCGGCGCGGCAGGCGTGCCGATCAGGCGTGAAAGCTGGCTGACAGTGATTTCAGTTGTCGACGGCATGAGCGTCCATTCCTCTCAACAGGGAGATGGGCGCGATCTTTAGGCTGCCGCCTCACGGGGTAATCGCGAATAACCCCTTGGCCCGACTATAGGCGCATTCGGCTCGCTCGCTCAAGAGGGAGGCGTGACGTGAAATGACCGCGACGGCCAGGGCGGCGGGCTACCGGTGACGACGGTCACCTTCGGCGATGAAAGCGGCTGCCGTGATCCGAATTCCGGCCGGCTTACTCTTGCCGCGCTTTCCCGGTGCGGTAGTATTCCGGCGCATGAACGGGCGGGCTGGATCGGGGAGCATGACGCCAGCACGCTTGAGGCGAGAAAGGGGCGTCGGCCTGATGCAGGCGACTTTGGAACCAATCCGTTTTTCCACGGCGGCGCTGCCCGACCACGAGCGGGTTCCCGTCTGGCGCGAGGTATTCGGCCGCCAGGTGGTCAAGGTGGAGATGGAGCCGCTGGGCGATGGCCCGTTCCACAGTGAAGCGGATATCCGGATCCTGCCGGACCTGACCATTTCCGCGATCAAGATATCGGCCAATAAAGTGCATCGCACGCCGCAACTGGTGGCTGATGGCAGCGACGATTTCATCTTCGCTCTGATGACCGAAGGGCAGGCGCATGCCAGCCAGAACCGGCGAGAGGCCAGTTTCGGTCCCGGCGAGGCGATCCTGTGGTCGAATGCCAAGACCGGCACCTGCAGCTACGGTATGCCGATCGAGTTCTTCGCCCTGACCATCCCGCGCGAAATCTTGCGGACCATGGTGGCCGATCCGGATCGCGTTGCCATGAGCAAGGTCCCGCGCCAATGCGGCATCACCCATCTGTTGGCCCACTATCTGAAACTGCTGATGGCGGAGATCGAGCATGTGCCGCCTGAGCTGCGGGCCATCAGTGCCGCGCATGTGCGCGACCTGGTCAGCCTCACCGTGGGGGCGACCCGCGACGCGGCAGCCACCGCGCGGGAACGAGGCGTCAAGGTTGCGCGCCTGCAGGCCCTGAAGGCCGATATCATCGCCAATATCACCGATCGCGCCCTGTCGATCGATATGCTCGCGGTCCGGCACGGCATTTCGCCGCGCTATATCCGCGCTTTGTTCCGTGGCGAGGACACCTGTCTCACCGATTTCATGCTGGAACAACGCTTGGCCTGCGTGCATCGCCGCCTGCAGGACCGTCGGTTCCGTGACTGGACGATCAGCGGCATCGCCTATGAGTCCGGCTTCGGCGATCTGTCCCATTTCAACCATTGCTTCCGCCGCCGCTATGGCATGACGCCGTCCGATGTGCGGGCCGCCGGACTGACAGCGGGAGAAGCGGCGGATTGGCAAGCTGTATGCGGCCAGGCGGCCGCCGACAAAACCGCATGACGCCGAGCGGCCAGGACGTATTCGTTTGCTCCGCCTTCAAGTCCCCAGCAGAATCTGGCCCGCGGATTGCCGGCATTTGACGCTTCGCTGACCCGCAGCGCCGTGCGGAGGCTCGACGGGCGGCGCTTCCTGTAGTACATGACAGCGGTAGCATCTCGCACGCGCGGCGGGTCGAGTCACGCCAGATCGGATCATGACATCGGATCAGATGGATCAGGCGGGAGCGGCGCGGTTGGCCGGCGGGAATCGTGTCAGTCT
>DATMUQ010000512.1:0-14508 GCA_035563795.1 Terriglobales bacterium
ACCTCGATCCGCGAGGACCGCCCCGCCGCCGCCCATGACTACCAGGCGGTCAGCGAAGCAGCCGCCGTCACCTTCTTTCGCGGCCTCGCCGATGGTGCACGCGGCTTCGGCCGCGCACTGGCAGAACATCGGCTGCAAGGCGATGAACGTGTGCTGGATATCGGCGGCGGCGCCGGCCATGCGCTCGCCGGCATGCTTGATATTCATCCAGGGCTGCAGGCGACATTGTTCGAGTTGCCGCAAACGCTCGCGGTGGCGCAGATCCTGCTGGCCGATCATCCGCGGCGCGATGCCATCCACTTCGAGGCGGGCGATATCGGCACGTCAGGGTCAGTGCAAGGCCATGATGTGGTGCTGATGAAGGCCCTGCTGCAATGCCTGGCGCCGTCAGAGGCGCGCTGCGCGGTAGCACATGCTTTCGCCAGCCTTGATCCGGGCGGAAAAATTTTCATCACCGGCGTCGGCATCCTCGATGACGGTGGATTGTCCCCGCCAGCTGCCGTGTTTTATGACCTCACCTTCATGAACCTCTATCAAGGCGGGGCATCCTATACGCGCAGCACCTATGCCGACTGGCTGCGGATGGCTGGGTTTGAGGCCATCGAGTTTGGCACGCTGCCTTCCGGCAGCCTGGTCATCACAGCCCGGCGCCCGCAATGACCGATCGGCGGTTTTCGGTGAGATGCGCCATAGCCGCCTGCTCGACCAGACAGGCGGCCACCTCACCTTGCACGATCCTGATTGGCCGCTGGAGACTGCGCGGTAGGAGGCCGGGTCGGCGTTCGTTTTCTAAGCTGATGAATTGTCACGTGGAGCCACTTTCATTGGCTCAGCTCGAGGTGACGTAATTGAAATCTCTGGAACCACCAGCGCGTGCCTCTAAAACAGCCTGAGCCTCCGCCCAGCTCGTTCTGCTGCAACCCTGGGCGGCAATCAAACAGTCTAAATCAGCTCCAGAACTGCCGTCCGGTTTCTTTCTCCCATGCTGCTACGCGGCTACGAAGCAGGTCACCATCCGACGTACCGAAAGTCACTTCCCATTCATTGATATATTGGTCCCAGTTACCACTGCCGCGCATGAGGGCAATGACGCCCGACTTCAAACGCTCACATAATTCATTAATTTGATGATCGGTTGGGCTTTGATGATGCAGCTGTTCATAGGCACGGACATATGCCCCAATCGCTTCACGGGCCGGTATCGTTGCCCTATTGTCTATATTGGTCTCAATTAGTCGGCCCTGGCGGTTTTCAAATCGGATATGCACATAGTCCCGATAGTAGTGAAAGCCAAAGCGCAGGTCCTCTTCTTCATATTCGGCACGGCATTGTCCGATCTCCAGCAAGAGGTCTCGGTTCCCGTGTTCACGCAGAATAGCGCCCGTTGAAATCTCTACGGCCGCTTGCGTCTCCGGGTCATACGCGAACGTCATCGTTTCCCTCTTTCATCCCGTACGATGGTGAAGGGCTAGACCGATCGGCGCACCCTATCAAGCCGCATAAAGCGTCACCGGTGCCTCAAAGCCCTTGAGCTGGAAATCCTGGGCGCGGCTGTTTCCCAGTTCTTCGAGGCGGTCATGGACCGCCGCCGTCACCAGGATCTCGCCGCCTTGCGCAACACTCTGCGCGCGCGAGGCGGTGTTGACCACCGTGCCGATCGCCGTCAAATCGAGCCGCGAGCGGCCGAACTCGCCAAAGCTGACCTTGCCGCAATCGATGCCGATACCGACTTCGAGATCCTTGGCGGCGAGGCCGAAGCTTCCCGCCAACGACACGCGCTTGGTGTTCCAGCTCTGCTGGATGTCGCGGGCGGCGCGCAAAGCCTGGGCCGTGTGATCGCCCTGGCGGATCGGGAAGTTGAAGACCGCCATCACCGCATCGCCCATGGTCTTGTT
Organism: Terriglobales bacterium; assembly: GCA_035563795.1. GTDB lineage: Bacteria > Pseudomonadota > Alphaproteobacteria > Dongiales > Dongiaceae > Dongia_B. Next base: position 1,896 of record DATMUQ010000512.1, read on the forward strand.
CAAGAGGCCGTCATGTTCCCAGATCGCCGCCCCGCAGGTGTCGTAGAAATCATCGAGCAGGGCCGAGACCTGCTCGGCGGAATGGGATTGCGACAGGCTGGTATAGCCGCGGATATCGGCGAACAGGATGGTGGCGTCGATGGAGATCTTGCTCGCCCGCATCACCTTCGAGAACATCAGCTCGCAGATCGTGCAGGTATTGGGATTCATCCGGCTGGGACGGATGCCGAAGGCGCGGAAGGGCAGCGAGGCAAGGCCCCGCAGTGGCACGGGCATATGCATCTGCTGCCAGCAGCCCTTGCAGATCCTGGATTGCATGCTTGTCCCTCCCCGGCCGGCACCGCGCGAAAAGAGTAGCGCCGGCGGCCGAATCGGCGCAAGTGGCGGCCGGCGATCGGCGCCGGGCATCGCCGTGCCGCCGCCTTAGCCCATGCCTCAGCCCAGCATCTTGCGATCGATCGGCAGCATGGCGACGGCCAGCATGGCGATGGTGCCAGGATCGGCCGGATCGGCGAGCGGCAAGGTGAGCACGTCATAGACGATGCGCTGCTGGTTCATGACGAGATCGCGCTCGGCATAACGCGGCACCCGGCCCTCGACCGCCACCGTATAGGCCTTGACGACGAAGGGCGCGTAATCGGGTGGCAGCAACTGGTCGGCATATTTGCCGGTGTAATCGCCGTCGCGGAAGAAGTTGATCAGGCGCGCCCCGTAGAGGCGGAAGCGGAAGCGCAAGGGCTCGCGCTCGACATCGACCAGGATGACATTGCCGAGCACATAGCGGAAATCGATGGGATCGAGATCGTTGCGGGTCGGCATCTCCCGCCCGGCCGCCTTGTCGCGCCAGTAGGCGAAAAACCGCTGCAGATGCGGGTGGCGGATCTGTGCGGCAAAAGCCTCAGCGTCGAATGCGGCCATCCCTCGTCCCCTCCGGAGACGGTATTCAAGGATAGGGGACACCCGGCGCCCCGGCAAGCAGCCTATGCAAGCCGCTTACCAATGCGCATTCAACGGCCGCTCGCCGCGCCATTCCGCGAGCCGTCGCAGCACCGCGGGATGGGTTTCCGCAGGCAGGGCATCGAGGCCGAACCAGCCGATCTCCAGGATCTCCAGCCCACCCGTCAGCTGTGCTGCACCGGCCAGGCCTCGATCGCCGTCGACCTCGAACAGGATCGGATAGTCGATCATGCCGTACCAGGGCTGCAGATAGATGTGATGCAGGCGCGGCGGCTGGGTCAGCGTCAGGCCGACCTCCTCGCGCAGCTCCCGGGCGAGGCCGGCAATCGGCGTCTCGCCGCGCTTCAGCCCGCCGCCCGGCAGGCACCAGCCGGGGCGATAGCTGTGCCGCACCAGCAGCACCTCGCGACCATCGCTGTCAGGTTTCCGACGCAAGATGAGCGCACAGACGCCGATCGATTGCTGGCCCAGGACATGACGCAGGGTGTTGCGGACATAATTGGCCGGCCCGTAGATCACACTCAGCAGACGATGCCGCCAGCCGGGCGCCTGGCTGAGGCGGCGCGCTGCATGCGCCGGCGCGACCGGCATGCCCGCGCCGCTTACGGTTTCGGGACCGCGCTTGTTATCGCCCTGCCTGTCATCGCGATCGGTCTCTCTAGCGCTCATACCCTCTGACTCGTTCCGGCCCTCTGACTCATTCCGGCCGACTGCCTGTCCTGTCATCTTTGTTCCATGCCGATGTCATCGCCCATCTTCCCGTCGGTATACAGGCGAGCCCGTCTCCCGTTATCACCCTGCGCGTCATGACCCGCTGCGCCGTTTGCGGAGCTGCAGCAGGGCATTATAGACCTCGCGCAGGCCGCGATGCATGACCTTGTCGCGGCGCATGACCAGGGCGATGCGGCGATAGAGCCGCGGGCTCAGCGACTGCCAGCGCAGCAGCGGCTTGCCATCGCTGCCCATCAATGTCGCCCTTCCGCCCCCGCTTCCAAGGCCACGGCTCTCGCCGCCCTTCCCCGCGACACAGATGCGCGGCACCACGGCACAACCCAATCCGGCCCCCACCAGTTCCTTGATGGTCTCGACGCTGCCGAGCTGCATCACCGGCTTCGGCGTCTGGCCGTGGCGGCGGAACCAGTCGGCGATGACCCGGTGCGACTGGCTGTTCGGCTCATCCAGCAGCATCGGCAATTTGGCGAGGGCCGCCGGTGTCACCTTGGCCGGTAGCAGATCGGCATCCGCTGCCTCGATGGCGACGAATTCATCGTCCACCACCGGGGTCACCGAGAAACTGCGCCCTGTTACCGGTACCACCACTAGGCCGAGATCGAGGCTGTTTTCACCGAGCGCCTTCAAGGTATCGACGGTGTTGCCGGTATTGACGCTGATCTCCAGGGTCGGGAAGCGCTGCTTCAGGTCGCGCAGGATCGGCGGCAGCATATAGAGGAGTGCCGTGCTGCCAGTGCCGAGCCGCACCCTGCCGATGGCGCCGCTGGCCTGCTGCGCCATGGCATCGAGCGCCGCCTGTACCGCCGTATCGATGTTATGGGCATGGGCCAGCAAGGCGGTGCCGGCCTCGGTCGGCGTCGCCCGTCGTCCCACCCGCTCCAGCAGGCGCACGCCGAACTTCTCCTCCAGCTGGCGGATCTGCTGGCTGACCGCGGGCTGGGTGAGGTTGAGCCGGCTGGCGGCGGCGGAAAAACTGCCGAGCTCGATCACCTGGGTGAAGGAGGCCAATTGGTCCAGATTGAATCCGCGCATGGGTCCGCAATCCGTGTCGATGTCACCTCAAAGTTTTTCTTATACATCGCATCAAAAGACAAATCTTCCCTGATAGCAATTAAAACGGCATATTCTTGTCACGGAACCGGCTGATCGGTTCCAGGTGGAAGAGCGGCGATCTCAACAAGGCACTGTCGCGCGATGGGCACCCGGTATGCGGTGGCATCGAATGACAGGTGCTGTGCCAATCGAACCGGTAACGACAATCCCGTCGTTCCTGCTCCCGCCCGCAACACGGATCCAGCTGCATAGATCGGTATGATCTTGCATAGATCGACATGATCTTGTCTGGGATCGATGCCTGCGGTTCGCGCGGGAGTGGCCATGCCCGACATGGCCTGCCCATGAGTCTCAGCTTGTGGCCGCCTTGCGGCCCGGCGGCGTCATGGCCCGACCCGGTCGTCACAGTTGGGGCGTCGCCAAGGCGGAAGCATCATGAGCATTTTCTGGAGAACCAATCCCCTCGCCCTGCTGGCGCAATTCCTGCTCGATGTCACTTTGTCGGCCCGCTCGCGTCGCCGCCAGATTTCCGCTTTGCGTCATCTGGACGACCGGCTCCTCAAGGATATCGGGCTTAGTCGCCGGGAAGTCATGCTGCTGGAGGAAGGCTATGCCGTCGAGGACATGCCATTCCTGCCCAGCCGGAGCATGCCCTTTGGTCAACCTCATCTGGGACGGCCTCAACTTGGGCAGTCGCGGACCCATCAGCCGCAACATCGATGACGACATTCAACGCATCGACGACACGGATTGAGGAGACACTGACCAAAACGGCGATGGCCACAGCGACAATGCCGCGACAGAGGACAATGTCACGGCAGGCGACGGTGATGGATCATGCCTTGCGGGCGGTTGCCGCCTGGCTGGTGGCAAGCGGATTGCTGCCAGCCGAGGCGGTGAAAGCGCGCAAGACGGCGATCGACATCGTCACCGGCTGAGGCCTGGGGAGTACTTAGTTCCACAGCGAGCGAGATCCCCGTCTCGCTCTTGGCCGCGCAGGCCCGGCATTGCATCCCGCCGGACCGCCTGCGCGGCCGCCCCTGCTTGCAGCTCGCCCTTGTGCCCTTATAACGAGCAAGGATGAGATCCCTGCCGGCTTCGGCGCGGCCTCTCGGCGCCGCTGCCCCAACCAGTATCGCACCGGCGTCAGCGGCCTGTCCGCCCCCGAGATCACACATCCCGATGTCAGGAAAACACGATATTTGGCTAAAATCCCTGGGTAATTAGTCTCCGACCGGAATAAGCTTGCCGTTCAATCGCTTTCCTCCCGGGCCGCCAGTCCCGTCCGCGCCATGCGGCGCCGGGTTGCGACCGGGCTGAACCGCAGCGTGTTGGGGAATCATGGATCAGAATATCGCCGACGACATCGCCCCCGCGCAGCAGCGCCCCGCCGCCCCCCAAGCGGCCGGGCACGCGGCGGAGGAAGTCCGCATCGCCCGCATCGTCTCCGTCACCGGGACCCAACTGGTCGGCCTGCTCGATGAGCGGGTGGGTGCTGCCAGCGGCGGCGCCCGGCCGATGCCGCAGCTCGGTGACGTCATGAAGGTGATGATGCCGAAGGCGATCGTCTTTGCCCTGGTGACCGGGCTTGAGATTGCCCATCCGGAACGCACCGACCGCACCGACCGCGCCCATGAGCAATGCCTGGTGAAGCTCGAACTGTTCGGCGAGATCGAGCGCACCGAGGACATGACCTGCGTGTTCCAACGCGGCGTCTCCGCCTATCCATCGCTGCATGAGGCGATCTACCGTGCCAGTTCGGCGGATATCCGCCGCATCTATATGCGGCCGGAACTGCCGGGCGCGCGCATCGGCAGCCTGCAGCAGGACGATACCCTGCCGGCCTATGTCACCCCCAACGAACTGCTCGGCAAACATTTCGCCATCCTCGGCACCACCGGTTCGGGCAAGTCCTGCGCCGTTGCCGTGATCCTGCGGGCACTGCTGGAGAAGCATCGCAAGGCGCATATCATCGTCATCGATCCCCATAACGAATATGGCGCCGCCTTCGGCGATATCGCCGAGGTGATCCGGCCGGATACGCTGGAGCTGCCTTATTGGCTGCTCAATTCGGAGGAACTGGCGGAACTGATCATCGGCTCCGATGCCCGCGATGCCTTGTCCGACCGGGCGATCCTCAATCACCTCATCGCCCATGCCCGCGCCGAATGGCCGCAGAACGCGCCGCTCCGCGACCAGATCACCGTCGACACCCCGGTCCCTTATCGCATCTCGGACGTGCTGAAATTCATCGACGAGACGCTCGGCAAGCTGGAAAAGCCGGCCGACATGACCGCCTATCTGCGCATCCGCGACCGCCTGCACCAGTTGCAGGCCGATCGCCGCTACGCCTTCATGTTCCCCCGCTTCATCGTGCGCGACAATATGGAGAAGATCCTCGCGCGCGTGTTCCGCATCCCGATCGAGGACAAGCCGATGAGCATCCTCGATATTTCCAGCATCCCCTCGGAAGTGCTGAATGTCGTCGCGTCGCTGCTGTTCCGCATGACCTTCGACTTCGCGCTCTGGGCGGCAAAGCCGATGCCGATGCTGCTGGTCTGCGAAGAGGCGCATCGTTACGCGCCCAATGACAGCGAGAGCGTCTTCGAGCCGACCAAGCGCGGCCTCATGCGCATCGCCAAGGAAGGCCGCAAATACGGCGTCTCGCTCTGCATGGTGAGCCAGCGGCCCACGGAACTGGCGACCACGGTCCTCTCCCAGTGCAACACCATCTTCGCCTTGCGCATGACCAGCCAGAAGGACCAGGACTTCCTCGCTGCCGCCTTGCCGGAATCCAGCATCGGCCTGATGGCGGAGCTACCGGCCTTGCGCGCCGGCGAGGCCGTCGCTGTCGGCGAAGGCGTGCCGGTGCCGGCCCGCATCCGCTTCGACCGCCTGCCGCCCGAATTGCGGCCGCGCAGCCAGACGGCCCCCTTCGCCGCCGCCTGGAGCCAGGACCTCACGACCGAGGATTTTGTCCAGGACACCGTCGCACGCTGGCGCGGCTTGCGCTGAAGCACAGCTTAGTCCCGGGCCGAATTTAAGCTCGTTTCCCATCGCCTAACATCGCGACCAAGGGTCCGGCGCGGCCGCACCTCTTGGTGCGCATTTCACCTTGCACGCTGCGACATAGATGTCCTGGCTTCACCGGTCTAAACCGCTAGACTGGCCGGGCCGTCCCATGCGGCCGTTCCGAGGCGGCCGTCCCGTGGCGGCCGGATAAGAGGCCGTCATGCCGGAAGTGTCGATCGATCAGCCGCGCCATCACGGCCTGAGCAGCGCCGAAGCTGCCGCGCGCCTCAAGCGTCACGGTTATAACGAGTTGCCGCGGCCCGACCGCCGCACCATCTGGCGCATCCTGCGCGAGGTGCTGACCGAGCCGATGCTGGCCCTGCTCCTGACCGGCGGCGCCATCTATCTGCTGCTCGGCAGCCTGCAGGAAGCCCTGATCCTGCTGTTCTTCGCCAGCTTCTCGGTCGTCGTCACGGTGGTGCAGGAGACCCGGACCGAAAGTGTCCTCGAAGCCCTGCGCGATCTCACCAGTCCGCGCGCCTTGGTGATCCGTGACGGAAGCCGCAAGCGCATCGCCGGCCGCGACGTGGTGCGTGGCGATCTCATCGTGCTGGCCGAGGGTGACCGCGTGCCGGCCGATGCCGGGCTGCTGGAAGCGCGTGACCTGCAGGCGGACGAATCCCTGCTGACCGGCGAATCCGTGCCGGTGCGCAAGTGCGCAGAGACGGCCACGGATCAGAAGGCTGACCAGACGGCAGGTCAGAACGCGAGACAGCAGGCCGTGGCACCCGCACGGCCTGGTGGCGATGACCTGCCGCAAGTCTTCTCAGGCAGCTTGATCGTGCGCGGTGCCGGCATCGCCGAGGTGACCGCAACCGGCGCCGCGAGCGAGATCGGCAAGATCGGCCAGAGCCTCCACGAGTTGCAGACCGAGCCGCCCCGCCTCCGCCTGCAGACCAACCGCATGGTGCGGCTGTTCGGCATCTTCGGCGGCGCCGTCAGCCTGCTCGCCGTGCTGCTCTTCGGCTTGCTGCGGGGCGGCTGGCTCGATGCTTTGCTCGCCGGCATCACCATCGGCATGTCGATGCTGCCGGAGGAATTTCCCGTCGTGCTCACCGTCTTCATGGCGATGGGTGCCTGGCGCATCTCCCGCGCCCGCGTGCTGACGCGCCGCGCCGCCGCCATCGAGACCCTGGGCTCCGCCACCGTGCTCTGCACCGACAAGACCGGGACCTTGACCGAGAACCGCATGACGATCGCCGAATTGCGGCCGGTCGCCGGCGCGGTCTTCCGCCGCAAGCCGGGGGCCGACGCGGCTGGCTTGCCGGAGGACTGCCACGAATTGGTGGAATACGGCATCCTCGCCAGCCCGCGTGATCCCTTCGATCCGATGGAAAAGGCCTTCCTCGATCTCGGCAACACCTATCTCGCGGAGACCGAGCATCTGCATGGCGGCGACTGGCAGTTGCGGCATGCTTACGGCCTGCAGCCGGACCTCCTCGCCATGTCGCATCTCTGGCAGGCGCCCGGCAATGCCTTGGGGACGCGTACCGATGACAGCAGCCGCGCCTTGGTGGTCGCCGCCAAAGGTGCACCCGAGGCGATCGCCGGGCTCTGCCATCTGCCGGCAGACCAGCATGCGGCAATGGTCCGCGCCGCCAATGAGATGGCCGCCGCCGGCATGCGCGTGCTGGGCGTCGCCCGTGCCAGCTTCCTCGGCAGCGCATTCCCGGCAACGCAGCACGGCTTCGATTATCGTTTCCTCGGCCTCGTCGGGCTCACCGATCCCTTGCGCGCCAGCGTGTCGCAGGCGGTCGCCGATTGCCGATCCGCCGGGATCACGGTGGTGATGATCACCGGCGACTATCCCGCCACCGCTTGCGCCATCGCCACGGCGGCCGGGATCGCGGCACCGGAAATGGGCGATGATGCGGTGATGAGCGGCGAGGAACTGGCGGGGCTCGATGCGCCGGGCCTGGCGGCCCGCTTGCATCGCACCCGCATCTTCGCCCGCATCATGCCGGAACAGAAGCTGCGCCTGGTCGAGGCCCTGAAGGCATCCGGCGAGGTGGTGGCGATGACCGGCGATGGTGTCAATGACGCCCCCTCGCTGAAGGCCGCACATATCGGCATCGCCATGGGCGGGCGCGGCACCGATGTGGCGCGCGAGGCCGCGTCGATCGTGCTGCTCGACGACGATTTCAGCTCGATTGTCGCCGCCATGCGGCTCGGCCGGCGCATCTATGACAATCTGCGCAAGGCGATCGGCTTCATCTTTGCCGTGCATGTGCCGATCGCCGGGCTCGCCTTGCTGCCGCTGATCTTCGGCCTGCCGATCATCTTCAGCCCGGTGCACATCGCCTTCCTGGAAATGGTGATCGATCCGGTCTGCACCCTGGTCTTCGAGGCCGAGGTGGAGGAGCGCAATATCATGCGCCGTCCGCCGCGGCCGCCGGCCCAGCCGCTTTTCACCCGGGCCCTCACCGCCTGGAGCCTGCTGCAAGGATTGCTGGCTTTCCTCACCGTCGCCGCCATCTATCTCCTCGCCCTGCAGCGCGGCATGCCGGAGGCGGAGGTTCGCGCCCTCACGTTCTTCAGCCTGGTCCTGGTGACGGTCAGCCTGATCCTCGTCAACCGTTCCTTCAGCGCGGCGCCACTCACAGCCCTGCGTCGCCCCAATCCGGCTTTCGGCATCGTGCTGCTGATCATCGCCACGGTGCTGGGCCTCAGCCTCGGCTGGCCCTTCTTGCGCGATCTCTTCCATTTCGGGCCGCTGCATCTCGACGACCTCAGCCTCACCGTCGCCGCCGGGCTCGGCATCTTCGTTTTGCTGGAATGCCTCAAGCGCCTGTGGCGCCGGCAGCTGGCTTTTTGATCACCGGGCCACCAAAACGCGCGGGGGCCGGAGCATGGAGCCCGGCAAAGCCTCTGCCGCCTCTTGATGTGTCCCCCTCTTGAACTAACTGGGGCTGAGCCCGTAACATCCGCCCATGACAGAGACGTCCCCACAGACATCCTCGCTCCCGATCCCGGCGCTGGTCATCATCGACATGCAGCAGGGCATGGCCCGGCCAGAGGGCGGTGCGCGCAACAATCCGCAGGCGGAAGAGAACATCTCCCGCCTGCTCGCCGCCTGGCGCGCGGCCAAGGCAACCGTCGTCCATGTCCGACATATGTCGCGCACACCCGGCTCGCCGTTCTGGCCGGGCCAGGCGGGGGCCGAATTCCAGCCGAAGCTGGCGCCACTCGCCGGCGAGCATGTCATGGAAAAGAACGTGCCCGACGCTTTCGCCGTCAGCGGTCTGGAGCGCTGGCTGCGGCAACGCGGCATCGAAACGCTGGTGATCACCGGCGTCAGCACCAATAATTCGGTGGAGGCCACCGCGCGCAGCGCCGGCAATCTCGGCTTCCAGACCCGCGTCGTCGCCGATGCCTGCTTCTGCTTCGAGAAGACCGATTATGCCGGCGTCAAGCGCAGCGCCGCCGACGTCCATGCCATGTCGCTCGCCAATCTGCAGGGCGAATACGCCGAGATCCTCGACACCGCGGCGACGCTGCAGCTGATCGGCGCAACGCCGGTCCCGCCAGCGAGCGAGAAGCCGGGCGAGATCCCCGTGAAAGGCCGTCCCACCGTGATGGCGCAGGCCGGCATCAGCACCATCAGCGACGACAAGATGTGAGGCGCACCGGCATCCACCGTCTCCAGCATATTGAAATACTCAGAATCGGTGACACGCCACAACTTGTGCGAAAATGAGCGCTGCCCGGAAAGCTGAAAGTAGCTAAAGTGTCGAGCGGGGACGCGGTTACCGGTGATAGCACCGCTGAATGACATAACTCGCACGGCGCAGGGACGAAGGCAGCATGGGAAACGCGGTTTGGCTCTTTTGCTCAGTGCCTGCATGGTATTTTTCCACACTTCTGAAGCCATTTGGCGCTGATACTCTGAGTGCAGTTCCTGCGCTGGGTTCTCTATGTTTTATCGTCGGCACGGTTTGGGGGATCGTGAAGCGTAAGGCGATCTTGCTCATTTTTGCTCCGCTGATCGTTGTGAGCCAAGCTCTTGTCGTCGTTGCAGGCTTCATGCGTGGCTCAGTTGGTGGCGGAGTGGCCTCTTTTACCCTCGACGTTTTCTTGCTGCTCCAAGTTGTCGCCGCCGGCTATTTCGTTTGGCGACTAAAAGGGATGCGGGGGCCAGCATCAGTGCTGGCTATTTTTACTTCGTCTTATGCTGCCTTTGCGGCGTTCATTGCCGGGATGGCGTTTACAAACAATTGGCTTTGACTGCACCAAATAGCGGGCATAGCTATCCGACAACGGCGTCTACCACATAATGCCGTGCCGCTTCACGCGCATTGCGGCCCTCAACAAAATAGTCCCCTCACAAAGCGAAAAGAGCGGCCGGCACTATCGCCGCCCGCTCCCGCCATACTGCTATGCCAATTCTCAGAAATTGAACGCGGTGCCGAGGCCGAAAGAATAGGAGTGATAGCCGCCATTGGCGGCATCGCCTTGATCGCCATTGGCCCAGGCATATTGCAGCGTCGCATCGAGGCTGATGCCGGGGCCCATGAAGTAGTTGCCGTTGAGGGCGATGTGGTTGATGTGCCGGTTGATATGCTCGGCGGTGATATCGCCGCTGGTATAGGCATATTGCAGGCCGACCATATAGGCGTCGAAGGTATAAGCGGCGCCGATGCCGGTGAACCAGTAGTCGCGGTTCTTGCCCTGGCCGTTGACCTCATAAGCGAAGGTGCTGCCGACCGCGAACTGGCCGAAGGTCAGGTTGAGGCCGGTCTGATACGATTGCCCCTTCTCCTGGGTCGCGGTCGGCCTGACGATCTCCGGTGCCCAGGAACCGCCAGCGCCCGCTTGCAGGCCCCAGCCATCGAAATCGTGCTTATAGGCGAGATAGGCGTCGATGATGTTTTTCTGATCGCCTGGGGCGTTCGCCGGCATGACGGTATGGCCGTTGCTGACGCTGCCGCTTTCATGGGCGCCGTTGGGCGACCAGGAGAGGCCGAGCTGGAAGCCACCGTAATTCGGCGAGATATAAACGATCTTCTGGCTCTTATCCGCCTGGCCGGGATCCCAGCCATCGACCGAATTGCACACCGTGTCGGTGCGCTTCGATCCGGCATAGGCATTGGTGAGGACCTCGTCAGTGGTCTGGAAGGCGCTGAAATTAGTGGTGCCGCCGACCGGCGAGACGCAAAGCTGGCTGAAGGCGCCCTTCAGCGAGCCGATGCGCACTTCTCCGAAGCCGCCCTGGAAATAGATGAAAGCGGCGTCGATCTGGTCACCGGTCTGCTGCTCGCCTTCCAGCTCGACACGCGCGCCGACCGTGAGGCCATTATCGAGCGTCGTCTTGCCGATAAAATAGACTTCGGCATCGGAGAAGACGCCGGTCGCATCGCGATCATGGCCGAGATCGTTCTGGCCGTTATCGTCGATCGTGGCGTTGAAGGCCGTGCGGAAGAATCCGCCGAGATGGAGCTTGATGCCGTCGGCTGCCTGCGCCGTGCCGGCAAGCATACCTGTTGCAAGCAGCACAGAGCTGCCCAAGAGGGTCGCTTTCATTTCTGATTTCCTGGTGGTTCTATTTGAAAAAAGTCGGGTGAGCCCGGACCGCGCATCCCACAGCAGGACGCTTGGGAAATCGGGACGCACGACGGTTCGGCAGTCCCGATATTAGACACAGACTGTTACACATGAATGTCAGGGACCTGAAAGCCCTGCATGCGGTCCATGCAAATATCTGCCACCGCATTGATACCTATGCGGCGATTTAGACCATGTTTCACACAGGGTTAGAGCTGGCATCTGGCGCCAGGATACCGCCGAGATAGGTCGCGCACGATCAGGCAGCGGCCGCTGCGCAAGCGACGATAAGCGCCAGATAGCATGCCGATATTAAGGTGCTGCACCGCGTCTCAGGATTGGCGCGAACCGCCGAGGCGTTCTTTCAGTAACGTATTTCGCCGGCGATCAGTTCTATCCGTCGGGCGCTCTTGGCGCGACTTCACGCGCGCTCTACCGTGCCACTTTCAAGCCATCAATAAATGCGAGCGCCGTTGCCATTGGCATGCCAGGCTTCAGGTTGCTGCGATAAAGCAATTCGATAAGGGGCTGGTCCATGCCCGGACTGGGCATGGCGACCGGCCGTTGCGCACCTTCCAGCATGACACTTGTCTCCATCGGCCCCGAAAACTCGGTGTCGTTGAAATTCAAACCGAGCCCAAACATGACGATGCGACTGGCACATAACGCGTCGAGCCCCTTGGTCGTCAATCCCTCGGTCGAGCTGTCTATTGGCACTCCTTGATCGGCTCCTACCCGGTCAGTGCCTACGGCCTTGACGATCTCGCCGTTCCGCGACCAGCGAGCCATCTGGCAACCATAGCCGCGATGCACAACCTCGCGGGCCAACCCCTCTTCATGCTGAACCGCGACCCGCGCCAGATCCGGCAAGGCGTCATTCGAGACATAGACGTCGATCGATGGAATGGCCGCATCGATCGGCGGCGCGCTCTTGACCGGCTGCCAGCGATAATCGAAGTCGATCGCCGAGTTGCCGTTCAACTGGCCACCCTCGCCCGCCTTGAACTGGTCGACGATCCAGATGAGCGATCCCATCGCGCTGTTGCCTTCATTCTCGCCAAAGCCAATACCATACTCGATCAAAGGCAGCTGGCGTTGCCCCCAAATCTTCAACACTGCATCTTGATGATCGGCATCAGCGCTTATCACAAGGTGGGCAAACTCCTTGAAACGCACCAATTGCTCAGGATACATCTGCTGCCAGAGAAGTTGATCATCGGCACTGGCAGTTACGATGCCGACTGTCATCATTCCCGCC
>DATMUQ010000513.1:0-11049 GCA_035563795.1 Terriglobales bacterium
CAAGTTCGTCGCGACGCACCGCGCCGATGCCGTGCTCGGCGCTGATTGAGCCGCCTTGCGCCAGCAGTATGTCATGCACCACCTCGTTGATCTCCTTGGTACGAGCCTGAAAGCTCTTTGAGTCCTGGTTCAGCGGCTTGACGATGTTGAAATGGATATTGCCGTCGCCGACATGCCCGAAGGGCATCGGCCGCGCCTCCGGCATCAGGCGCAGGACGGCGGCGGTCGCCTCTTCCAGGAAGGCCGGCACGCGGGAGACCGGCACGGAGATGTCATGGCGGATCGAGCCGCCGGCTTCCTTCTGCACCTCGGCAAGGGATTCGCGCATGCGCCAGAACTGCTCGCCCTGGGCGCCGTTCTGCGCCACCATCGCATCGATGGCGAGACCCTGCTCGATAGCCTCGGCCAGGGCGTTCTCCGTGGCGCTGATGATATCGAGGCCGTGGCCACCGGCACCGACCTCGATCAGCACGTACCAGGGATGAGCTTCGGCGAAAGGGGCGATGACGTTTGGAATGTATTTGCAGGCGAGCTCAAGGGCCAGGCGCGGCACCAGCTCGAAAGCGGTGATGGTGTCGCCGGTCTGCGGCCGCAGGCTCGCCAGCAATTCAACACTGGCGGCGGGATCGGGCACGGCAACGAGCGCGATCGCCACCTGCTGCGGCCGAGGAAAGAGTTTCAGGGTCGCGGCGGTGATGATGCCGAGCGTGCCTTCGGCGGCGATGAAGAGATGCTTGAAATCATAGCCGGTGTTGTTCTTGCGGAGTTTGCGGAGCCCATTCCAGATGCGGCCATCCGGCAGCACGACCTCGAGCCCCAGCACGAGATCACGCATATTGCCGTAGCGCAAGGTCATGACGCCGCCGGCATTGGTGGCGAGATTGCCGCCGATCTGGCAACTGCCCTCCGCGCCCAGCGACAGCGGGAACAACCGATCCGCCGCCTTCGCCGCCGCCTGCAAGTCGGCGAGCACGCAGCCTGCCTCCACCGTCACCGTGTAATCCAGCGGATCGAGATCGCGGATCCGGTTCATGCGGCCGAGATTGATCAGGATCTGATCGCCGTCAGATGAGGGAATACCCCCAGCAACCATGCCGGTATTGCCACCTTGCGGCACGATCGGCAGCCGATGCTCGGAGCAAAGCTTCACGATAGCGGCGACTTCGCCGGTCGAGCCTGGGCGCAACACCACCGGCGCCTTGCCGGTAACGAGGCCACGCCATTCGGTGAGGTAGGGCGCCATGTCCTGCGGCGCATCGAGATAGCCCTTGGCGCCGAGAATCTGCTGGAATTTCCGGGCGAGGTCAGGAGTCAACGTGGTCATGATCAACCTCAATCAGCATATGGCTGTCATCATCGCCGATGATGTGGCCGATGCAAGTGTGATGTAAGTGCTAGGTGATGGGCCATCAAAACTGTTGCTTACTTGAATTGCGATCTGATCGGCGATGCGGAGCGCTTGCCCCCTCACCCCAACCCTCTCCCGCGAGGGGCGAGGGAGCTCAGCGAGTTTGCCCTGAACGCTATGGCATGCCTGTACAAAGATAGGGACCCTCAGCGCTGGCGACAGCGTTCCCTCTCCCCTCGTGGGAGAGGGACAGGGTGAGGGGGCAGTCGGCACAGTGCATGAAAACCTGCGATGAATCGAGCGAAAGGCTTTTGTGCCTGCGTCACATGCGCTAGTCTCAGTGAGAACATGGCAAGCGGCATCGCCTTCCACAAAACCGTCATCATGTGTAGACTGCGGGGACAAGGCTTGGCACAGGATAGAACCGAGACGGACTTCGTCAGCAGCGACGAGCAATTGCAGGTCCGGATTGCCTGGCACTATTACGTCGAAGGCCTGACGCAGAAAGAAATCGCCGAGAAGCTTGACGTCAACCGTGTGCGCGTCAACCGCCTGCTCTCCGCTAGCCGCGCCAATGGACTCGTCCAGGTGCAGATCCATGGCCGCCTCAGCAGCTGCGTCGATCTCGAACAGAAGCTGATCGCGGATTTCGGCCTGCGTGAAGCCATTGTGGTGCCGAGCAGCGATGATCCCGAACTCATCCAGGAATCGATTGGCTTTGCCACCGGCAACTGGATCAGCGACAATATCGATCAGATCAAATCCATCGGCATTGGCTGGGGACGTACCCTCCGTCTCAGCCTGCGCTCGATCCGCGGCAGCTCGATGCCGGACCTGTCGGTGGTTTCGCTGCTGGGCAGCCTGACGCGGGGCGATGGTACCAACACCTTCGAGATCGCCTATCGCTTCGCCGATATCTTTGATGCGCAACGCCATTATCTCGCGGCACCGGTCTTTGCCAGCAGCCGCGCTTTGCGCGATTCGATCCTGGCGGAAGATGAATTGCGCATGGTGATCGACCGGGCGCGGAACGTGGATACCGCCTTGCTCAGTGTCGGCGACCTGTCGCTGAAATCCCTGATGGTGCGGCTGACACCGGTCAAGGATCATATCCACGACCTGCAACAGGCGGGGGCCGTCGGCGATATCCTTGGCCACTTCCTCGACCGCAACGGCGCTGTGGTGGATCATCCGATCAATCAGCGCGTGATCGGGCTGGAATTCGCCGATCTCTCGCGCATCAACCGCGTGGTGCTGGCCTCCGGCGGGTTGCACAAGCTTGATATCCTGCGAGCGGTGCTGCAGCGCCGGCTTGTTCACGTGCTGATCATCGATGAAACGACGGCCCGGCACCTGACTACCTGATAACTGAAAGATTGGCAGCGGCATTCCCTATTGGCCGTCAATTACGGAAGGCCGGCAGGCAGCGGGCGACGCAGGTCTTCATATCGGCCAGCACCTGCTCATTGGTCCATTCAAAGGGGTAGAAGACTTCCAGGAAGACCGGCAGATGAGCGAGGCCGGCGGCGCGGATCTCGGCGACGACTTCCGCCGGATCGACGATACCGTCATGAGCGAAGCTCCAATGCCGGTCGAGCTGGCCGTCCGACTGCTGCAGCTGGATCTGGCCGATATGGTCCTTGCAGGCTTCGAGCCAGGGCTTTGTCTTCGCATCGGCCGCACCATAGAGCGGTTCATAGATCGCGTGGCCCCAGTCGAAGCACCATTGCACCGGCACATCCGTCTTACCGGCGAGATCGCGCTGCATGCGCTGGGCGCCGGCGATGTTCCAGGGAAATTCACGGGTCAGCGGGGTCGGTTCGATCAGCAGGGATTTTAGCCCCGCCGTCTTCGCATAAGCGGTCAACTCGACGAGATCCCCCAGCAGCTCCTGGTAGCGGGCTTCGACCTTACCCTTGTCCAGCGCCTCGTCGGCACTGACGGCACCGGCCGGACCGCCGATGCATTCCACGCCGAGCTCGGCGGCAAAATCGATCGCATTGCGGTACCACAGTTTCGCGGCGGCGCGGCCTTCCGGCAGCGGATGGCAGAGCTGGTTATAAGAATAATGCGCCAGCCCCACGAAGGCACTGTGGAGGAAAATGCCTTCATTGGCGCAGGCCTGGCGAATCCTTTTCGCCAGAGGCTGGCGCAAATCCGCCGGCCACCAGGGGTCGACGAAATCGAACGAGAATTGCGCGAGGTCGAGGCCGAGCTCATGGCGGATGACACGCGCCCAGCTTTCCGGCTCGACCCAGCGCTTGACGCCGAAGGACAGATTGGTGCCGAAACGCATCGTCGTCTCCGTCGCTGGGTGGGCTACTTCACGGCGCCCATGGTCAGGCCCTGCACCAATTGGCGCGAGACGCTGAGGGCGAAAATGATGACGGGCAGCACGATCAGCGTACCGGTCGCCATGATCTCGCCCCAGGGCAGCTCATAGCCACTCATGAAACTGGTCGCCGCCACCGGCACGGTATGGGTCTCGTTGCGTGTGAGGACCAGCGCGTAGAGGAGCTCGTTCCAGGAGAAGATGAAGGAGAAGATCGCTGAGACGGCGACGCCCGGTGCCGCCAGTGGCAGAGCGATGCGCCAGAAGACTGAGAAGCGAGAGGCGCCGTCCAGCCGCGCGGCATCGTCGAGGTCGCGTGGCACACCGCGGAACTGGTCGGCGCAGATCCAGATGACGATCGGCAAATTGAAGGTGAGATAGAGCAGGATCAACACCAGATGGGTGTTGATGAGATCGAGGGAGCGGGCGATCAGGAAGATCGGCAAAGCCAGCACGATCGGGCTCACCATCTTGTTGGAGATGAACCAGAACCACAGGTCTTCCTTGCCCTTGAACTCGAAACGCGCCAAAGCATAGGCGGCTGGCGTCCCGAGCAGGATAGAAAGTGCGGTGGTGATGACAGCAACGATCAGCGAGTTGACGATGCCGTCGGCGACACCGTGATCGGTCAGCGCCTGGCGATAATTGTCGAGCGTCGGGGTGAACAGCCAGAGCGGCGGCGAGGCGAGGGCATCGGCCTGCTGCTTGAAGCTGCTCACCACCATCCAATAGAACGGAAAGACACAGAAGATCAGGATCGCCAGCAGCATCAGGCAATGGCCGATGGCGACTACCTTCTGGCGGGCCGAGCGCTTGCGCTTCGGGCGGCTTGCCGGGACGTCGTGCACGGAATTCAAGGCGGCGCTGGTCATGCGACCTCCCGATAGACGAGTTTGATATAGAGCCGCGAGAGCAGGATGGTGAGGATCAGCAGCAGGATCGCCTGGGCCGAGGCGACACCCTGGTCGAAGACCCTGAAGCCGATGCGCTGGATATAGATGCTGACCAGTTCGGTCGCCGAACCGGGGCCGCCACGGGTCATGACGAAGACCATGTCGAACAGCTTCAGGATATCGGCGGTGCGGAGAATGAGGATGGCGGTCAGGCCTGGCAGCAGGAAAGGCAGCTGGACATGTTTCAGGACTCGCCAGGCGCTGCGTGTCTCCAGCCGCGCCGCCTCCTCGATCTCACCCGGCACCATGCTCAAACCCGCCAGCAGCACCAAGGCACAGAACGGTGTCCATTGCCAGATATCCATCAGGCCGATGGCGATGAAGGCAAAAGTAGGATCGGCCAGCCATTCCTGCGGCGGAAGGCCGATGCGGGACAGCAGATCGTTGGCGACGCCGAAATCGCTGTTGAAGATCAGCCGGCCGATTAGCCCCACCACGGCATAGGTGGTGGCGAGTGGGATGACGAGGCCGAGCCGGGTGACGACGCGCAGAATCGACCAGCCCGGTTTGTGCAGCATCAAGGCGGTGATCAGGCCAAGCGCGATCTCGACCGGCAGAACGTAAAGCAGAAAGCCGAAGGTGCGGGCGACGGAAGCGAGAAAGGAGCTGTCGCTCAACACGGCGATATAATTGTCGAAACCGACGAAGCCGCGACCTTCCATCGGTTTTGCCAGGTTGTAGTGGCGGAAGCTGGTCACCACCGCCACCAGCATCGGATAGAGGCCGATCAACAGCAAGGCGAGGACGGCGGGCGCCAGAAACCAGATATGGGTGTAGCGGATCGTCCAATGATGCCGGGTACGCGCCATCAGCAGTCTCCGTTCATTCCAGATTGGTATGGTTGGCGCGCATGAAGTCCGCGGTGCGGCCGAGCTTGTCGCGCAGGCGCAGGATGAGGAGCTCGAAGATCACATACTGCACCCCCTCGAACAGGCTGCCCATTGGTAGAATCGAGAGGGGGGGCAGGATCGAGAGCTTGCCAGCTTGATCATTCGCCCCCCTCTGATCATTGGCCATGGTCTGGGCCGGCAGATGGAAAACGATATCGGCCGCCTTGGAGGTGGCGCCATCCGGCTGCGCAGTGACGCAGGCAGTCCGGGCGCCAGCCTTCCTGGCGACCTCGAGAAAGGCGGAAATGGTGGCGAACTGACCGGGGCCGGCGCTGACGATCAGGAGATCGCCGCTGCCAAGTGGCGGGGTGGTCATGTCGCCGACGACATGGGCATCGAGGCCGAGATGGAAGAGCCGCATAGCGAAGCCCTTCATCATCAGCCCCTCGCGCCCCACGCCATGCAAGGCGATGCGGCGGGCGCCGGCGATGGCGTCGACAAATCTATCGGCCGCGGCTTCATCGACCTTGGCGATGACCTCGGCGATTTCGCGGCTGGCGGCGGCGGCCATGTCGCCGAGATTTTCAGTCTGCTGTGATGTCATTCATCGATCTCCGGTGAAGCAACGTGATACCGGCCGGGGGAGACACCGGCCGGGATCCGCCGTCAGGAGCGGAAGCGCCGATTACTGGTTCAGCTGCTTCTTGCCGTCATAGTACCCGGCCTTCTGCAGCACCGCTTCCATGCGGGTGCCGATCTCCTTGGAGCCTTCCTCGATGCTGACACTGCCCAGCATCATTTTCGAGCCCCATTCAGCAACGATCTCGGAGATTTCCGGCCATTCGGCGAAGCGCGGACGGAATTGCGGCACGCCCTTCTGCCAGGATTCGACCATCGGCTTGACGAAGGGATACTTCGCCTGCACGGCCGGATCCTCATAGACCTTCATGCGACCCGGCACGCCACCGGCTTCGAGATAGGTCTGGGCTTCAGCAGCCGAGGTGATCCACTGGATGAAGAGATAGGAGGCCGCCTTCTTGGCGTCGCTGGAGTTCTTATTAACTGCCAGCGAGAAGCCGCCGAGGGCCGGGAGACGCCCGGCGGTGCCGGCCGGTTCCGGTGCCACGCCCAGGCAATCGCCGAGCTTCGAGGTCGCGGGATCGGTCAAGGTCGGGTAGAAGGCCGACCATTCGGTGATCATCGAGACCTTGCCCTGGGCGAGGGCATTGACGGCTTCGTTATGATCGTAATCGACGATGCCCTTCGGCATGTATTTCATCAGGTCCTGGCGCGCCTTGAGGCCGGCCTGGCTTTCCGGTGACATCAGGTTCGACTTGAAGTTCTTGTCGAGCAGCGAGCCGCCCCAGGGCCACAGGAAGCGCATGAAGCTGTCGGCCGATTGCGTTTCGCCGCGCTTCGATTGCAGGGCATAGCCGAATTGCGAGCCATCCGCCTTAGTGAGCTTCGGCGCATAGGTCGTCATCAGCTCATCCCAGGTCTTCGGCGGTTCGCTGAAGCCGGCATCCTTCAATTCGCACTTATTGTAGAAGAGGAGGCCCGAATAGTTGTCGAAGGGCAGGCCATAGACCTTGCCGCCCCAGGTGCCGAAGGCGTCCAGCAACAGCGGGAAGAAGTCCTTTACGTCGAGCTGCGGATCGGCGAGATCCTTGTTCTTGAAGAAGTCGTCCATCGGCTCGACCCAGCCGGATTCGGCGAATTCGCCGAGCCAGACGAGATCGATCAGCACGACGTCGAGATCGCCGCCGGAGGAGAATTCCAGCACCTCGCGCTCGCGGGTGTTTTCATAAGGCAGGATTTCGTAATTGACCTTGATGCCGGTCGCCTTCTCGAAATCAGGCAACATCTTGATGGCGGCGCGATAGCCCGGGCGATCGAGGAAGATCGCCTTGATCTCGGTGCCGCTATAGGGTTTGGCGGCGGTGGCGAGATCCCAGGCATGCGCCATGCCCGATGCCAGCATCAGCGACGCGCCCACCGCGCCGCAGAGTAGAGTTCGTAATGTCTTCTTAAAAACGGCCATAGGGAGCCTCCTCCTCGGGTTGATATTATCGTTGGTTCTTATTGTTGGTTTCTTGGATCGGCCGCACACCGATCGGGTATTCCGAGATCTCCGCAAACTCCTTACTGATTGGGGAAGATCATCGATTTCATCGCCGCATCGGCATATTCCGCCTGCAGGTCGAATGCTTCCTTGGTCTTGGCCAGCGGGAAGCGATGGCTGACCAGGCGATCGACATTGACCTTGCCTTCAGCCACCAGCTGGATCGACCGGGGATAGACATGGCCCATGCGCCGCGAGAGCTTGATCGACAGGCCCTTGCGCCGCATCAGCGCCGCTTCCAGCGTGTAGCGATCGCCTTCGGGAATGCCGACAATGACGAGGCGGCCGCCGATGCGCACCGCTTCCGCCGCCTGTTGGAAGCCGATGGGCGAATTGGTTGCCTCGATGACGAGGTCGACGCCGCGGCCCTTGGTCCAGTCGGCGATCGCCGTATGCTTGTCGCCGATTTCGCTGGCGCCCAGTTCCTGCGCCATCTTGGCGCGGTGTTCGACGGGATCGATCGCATAGACGCGCGAGGCGCCGGCCAGCTTGACCAGCTGCAGGATCGAGAGGCCGACCGGGCCGCAGCCAAGAATAGCGACGCTTTCCAGCAGCTTCACCTTGGCAAGGTCCATGGCATGGACGGCAATACCAAGCGTCTCCAGCATCACCGCTTGTTCCGGGGTGAACCATTCCGGCAGGCTGAAGATCTGATAGGGATAGGCGGTCAGCTTCTGTGTCAGCGCACCATGGAAGGGCGGGGCGCCGGTGAATTGCACATTGGGGCAGAGGTTCGGGTAAGAGGCATGGCACCACTCGCAATGCCCGCAGGGCCGGGCCGGATCGACGGCGACCAATTGGCCCTTCTTTAGATTGAGGTCCGGCCGGTCCTCGGCCACCCGGCAGGAGAATTCATGGCCGGGCACGAAAGGCTGGCGGATGGTGGCGGCGCCGATGGCACCTTCCAGATAATAGTGCAGGTCGCTGCCGCAGATGCCGACCGCGGCCACGTCCAGGAGCACCTCCTCGGAGGGAACGACGGGATCGGGCAGCTCGCCGATGCGCACGTCGCGAATCCCGTGAATGAAGGCTGCACGCATTGTCATAATCCCCGCATGCGCCAGATCAAAATATTGAGACCAAGCAATTGATCCGGCTGGTGAATTCTTCGCTCCGGCGCCGCTCTGGCGGTCTTTCCGATCAGCGTTTCGTGAAATATTGTAATTTCTGATTTACAAAATTACCATCCCCAAAGTAGGTAATGCAATCGCTGATGCGATCCTGGCCGATCACAATCTTTGTGGATCCGCCGTGGCTCACCCATGATGCGGGGCCGGTGAAGCCGGTTCTGGCGGAAGCTGACCCGCAGCCGGTGGTTGCCAAGGGTCAAGAAGGCCGCAAGGCCCAAGAAGAAAGACTCCGAATGGAGCGAACCCGGCTGGCGTGTGTTATCCGGGGCAACGGGGAGGATGCGAGCGAATGGCTCAACTGGTTCTGCGTGGCGTGCAAAAGGCCTTCGGTGACTTCCACGCGCTGAAGGACGTCAATCTCGATGTCGCCGATGGCGAATTCTGTGTCTTTGTTGGCCCTTCCGGCTGCGGCAAGTCGACACTTCTGCGCAGCATCGCCGGGCTCGAGGAGATCACCGGCGGGGCGATCCTGATCGGCGAGCAGGATGTCAGCGATATGGAACCGGCCGATCGTGGCGTTGCCATGGTGTTCCAGAGCTACGCGCTCTATCCGCATATGAGTGTCGCCGCCAATATGGCTTTCGGCCTGAAGATGGGCGGCATGGCGAAGCAGGAGATCGAGAGCCGCGTCACGCGCGTCGCCGAGATCTTGCAGATCAGCCACCTGCTCGACCGCAAGCCGCGCACGCTTTCCGGCGGCCAGCGCCAGCGCGTCGCCATCGGTCGCGCCCTGGTGCGTGAGCCGAAGCTCTTCCTGCTCGACGAGCCGCTCTCCAATCTCGATGCCGCCTTGCGGGTGCAGATGCGGGTCGAGATCGCCAAGCTCCATAAGGAGATCGGCGCCACCATGATCTATGTGACGCATGACCAGGTCGAAGCGATGACCTTGGCCGACAAGATCGTCGTCTTGAACCAGGGCCGCATCGAGCAGATCGGCTCGCCGCTGGAACTTTATCGCCGGCCCGTCAATCTCTTCGTCGCCGGCTTCATCGGCTCGCCGAAGATGAATTTCATGCCCTTGCGCCTGAACGAGATCGGCGGCGGCACCGCCTCTCTCACCTTGCCCGGCGGCATCAGTCTCGCTGTTCCCGTTACCCGTCAGGATGCGGCGGCGGGATCGCAGGTGACACTCGGCATGCGGCCGGAACATCTGAAGCTGAACGGCGCCGGCAGTGCCGCCGCCTTGGCGAAGATTCCCGCCAAGGTGACGCTGGTCGAGCATCTCGGCGGCGAGACCTATTCATACTGCCAGCTCGCCGATGGCAGCACGCTGGTGGTGAAGGGCGAGGGCGATATCGAGGTGGAAGCCGGTGCCACGGTGGAGATCAGCATCGGCCGCGAGAACAATCACCTCTTCGATGCCGACGGCAGGTCGCTGACGACGGGGCAGTAGCGCACGAGGCCGGGTCTCCGCGAGCCATCGGCTTCCCCCTCACCCTGTCCCTCTCCCGCTAGGGGAGAGGGAACGCTGGCGCTATCAGCCTTTATAGTTGGTCTCAAGCAGATCACGGTTGGTTGCTCCGGATTCCGCTAGATAACGATGCTCGATGCTCTCAACAGCCTCGCTGCACTCCCTCTCCCCTCGCGGGAGAGGGTAGGGGTGAGGGGGAGCGGCACACTCATTCGACTTTAAAACTTCAGCACCACCATCTTGTCCTGCGACATGTCGTGCATCGTGTAGGGGATGCCGCCGATGCCGTAACCGGATTCATGCCGGCCGGCGAAGGGCATCCAGTCGGTGCGGAAGGCGGTGTGGTCGTTGACCAGCACGGCCGAGGCATCGAACTGGCGCGCCGCCTGCAGGGCGATATTGATATCACGGGTAAAGACCGAGGACTGGAAGGCGACCGGCAGGCTGTTGGCACGGGCGATCGCCTCGTCGAGATCGGTATAGCCGTAGATGCAGGTGACGGGGCCGAAGACTTCCAAAGTGGAGACGCGGGCATTCGCCGCCGGCTCGACCAGCACGGTTGGCGCATAGACATGATCGCTGATCCGCTTGCCACCGATGGTGAGCTTGGCGCCGCCCTCGACCGCTTCCTTGACCCAGCTTTCCACCCGGTCCACTTCGCGCGGCAGGATCAGTGGCCCGACTTCGGTTTCCGCCTTGGTGGGATCGCCGACCCGCAAGGCGCCGACGCGGGCGGTGAAACGCTCGGTGAATTCCTGCTTGATCGCTTCGTGGACATAGATGCGCTGCACCGACACGCAGACCTGGCCGGCATGGTAATAACCGCCCTTCGCCAGTGACTCGATCAGGCCGTCGAGATCGGCCGATTGGTCGACGATGACCGGTGCGGCGCCGCCATGTTCCAGGGCATAGCGCGCACCCGG
>DATMUQ010000514.1:0-9134 GCA_035563795.1 Terriglobales bacterium
CCTGCCGAAAGTCATTCTGGCGCGCGTCGACCTGCCCACCCAGCGGATCCATTACACCGTCGTCGGCACGCATTGTGTCACCATGGCGGGGATGGATTTCACCGGCTGCTTCCTCGACGAGCTCGATCTCAGCGGCGAAACAGATACCAACTGGCCGCAGCTTTATCAGCGCCTGCTGCGCGAGCGGACGCCGATCTTTGGCACCTGCCAGGTGGCCCTGATCAACGGCCAGACGCGGCCTTATGTGAGCGGGCTCTATCCACTCAGCGACGAGCATGGACGGGTCAGCCATATCATCGAACTCAAGGATGTGACGCTCGAGGCCAGCGACCGGCGCCGTTTGCAGCCGGCCGTGCCAATCACTCTGCGCAAGGCACAGCCTGACCGCGCCCTTGGCTGAGACGCCGAACGCGTTGCGCGATTTACCCGCCGTCAATCATCGAAGCTGATCGCTGGAAGCGGCCACGCTATGCGCGCGGCGCCGATTGCCGGTCACCCGGTTCCATGCTTCGCTGCTGCCGCGCCGCCGATATATGCAAGATACTATCGGTCACTGCGGATATTTGATTATCGAACGGATTGTAATGCTCACCATTCGCCAAGAAACGCCGCTGCAGGATGCGGTCATCGCTCTTCTCGAAAAATCCGACGCCTATATGGATTCGCTTTATCCGGCAGAGAGCAATCACCTGCTGGATCCGCAGACACTGGCGGCACCGCATGTCGACTTCTTCGTCGCCCGCTGGAATGGCGAGGCAATCGGCTGCGCCGCCCTGGTGGCAGGCACTGCCGGAATCGGCCAAGCCGAATTGAAGCGTATGTATGTCGATGACGTGGCGCGCGGTAAGGGCGCCGGCCGCGCCTTGCTCGCTTGCATCGAGGAAACAGCGCGCGCCAAAGGCATTCATCTGCTGCAATTGGAGACGGGCGAAAAGCAGCCGGAAGCGCTGGGCCTCTATCGCGCCCTCGGCTTCAAGGAACGCGGCCCCTTCGGCTCCTACAAGCCCGATCCCTTGAGCCTGTTCATGGAAAAGCAGTTGCAGCCGGCATAAGCCGGCTGTGGTGAAAAGCAGTTGCAGCCGGCATAAGCCGGCTGCTTTGAACTGCCCGTCATCGTTTCCGGATCAGACGATGGCGCTGACTGGCATGATGGCATGGAAGACCGGCGTCTTGATCAGACGCTTCGCCGCCTCGATATCCGGCGCCATCTCGCGGTCCTCGTCCCAGAAGGCGACGTCCTTGCGCAAGGCGGTCATCACCGTCTTCAGCTTGGCGCTGGTCTCCACCGGACGACGCAGATCGATGCCCTGGGCAGCCGCCAGAATCTCAATGGCAACGATGCCGGCGGTGTTATCCGCCATATCGCCGAGACGCCGCGCACCATAGGTCGCCATGCTGACATGGTCTTCCTGATTGGCCGAGGTCGGCAGCGAGTCGACGCTGCTGGGATGCGACAGGCCCTTATTCTCGCTGGCGAGAGCGGCTGCCGTCACATGCGCGATCATGAAGCCGGAATTGAGACCCGGCTCCGGCACCAGGAAGGCCGGCAGATTGCTCATCCGCGCGTCGGTCAGCAGCGCCACGCGACGCTCCGACAAGGCGCCGATTTCGGCGACCGCGATGGCAATGACATCGGCTGCCATGGCGACCGGCTCGGCATGGAAGTTGCCGCCGGAAATGATGTCGCTGTTATCGCTGAAGACCAACGGATTGTCGCTGACCGCATTCACCTCGCGACCGATCACCTGGGCGGCGTGACGCAGCATGTCGATGACGGCGCCCATCACCTGCGGCTGGCAGCGCAATGAATAGGGATCCTGCACGCGGTCGCAATCGACATGGCTGGCGCGCAACGGGCTGCCGGCCATCAATCCCTTGAGGCAGGCCGCAACCTCGATCTGGCCGAGCTGGCCACGCACTTCATGAATGCGCGGATCGAAGGGCGCGTCGCTGCCGAGGCAGGCATCGGTCGACATGGCGCCGGCCACCATGGCGGCGGCAAAGACATCATCGGCGGCGAAGAGGCCGATCGCTGCGAGCGCGGTCGAGGCTTGGGTGCCGTTGAGGAGCGCGAGGCCTTCCTTGGCGGCGAGTTCCACCGGCTTCAATCCGGCGAGCTTCAACCCTTCCTTGGCCGACAGCACCTTACCCTGATGCCGCACGTCGCCGAGGCCAAGCAAAGCCGCCGACATATGGGCGAGCGGGGCGAGGTCGCCGGAAGCGCCGACCGAGCCCTTGGCGGGGATGCAGGGATAGACCTGGGCATTGAGCAGGCTGACCAGCGCCTCGATCACCGGGCGACGGATGCCCGAGAAACCGCGCGCCAGGGCATTGATCTTCAGGAGCAGGATGAGATGCACCACCTCGTCGGAAAGCAACGCGCCGGTACCGGCGGCATGGCTCACCACCAGGCGGCGCTGCAGATCGGCGACCTGGGCATCGGGGATGCGGGTATGGGCGAGGCTGCCGAAGCCGGTATTGACGCCATAGGCGGTCTGCTTGCGGTCAAGCACCGCCTGCACCACAGCGGCCGAAGCATCGATCGCGGCATGGCTGGCGGGATCAAGCTCAATCTTGCGGCGGGAATGCAGCAATTCCCGCACATCGGCGAGCTTGAGCTGGCCGGGAATCAGGCGAAAAGCGGTCTCGGGCATGACAATCCTCGTAAGATGTATATGGTTGTATATACAAGTTGGTGCCACGCAAGGCAAGCCGGCAGAAGACTACATGCCGGCCGACATAAAACCGGTCGGTCACGACCATGCCGGGCTGTTCGAATTTAGCGCGAATTATGGAAAGAAGGGCAGAAAGAGCGGTCCGACCGCCCCAGCCTGAGAATACCTGGGCCTGGAGAATCAGGCGACGACGTTGAGCAGCTTGTTGGCGTCGTCGACCGAAAGGCCGCCTTTCGCCGTGATCGGTTTCGCCACTTCCTGACGGCCGGACTCGCTACGTTGCGCGAGCCTGTCATAAATCGCCTTGCCATCGCCCGGCTTCATCACCAGGAAGGCCAAGGTATCGCTGTTCTGGAACTTGATCGGCGTGCTCACACCCGTCTCCATCTCAATCAGCCGCAGCTTATACCGGCCCTGAACGGGCTTGGCACAGGCCAGGCAGAGCAGGATCGCACGACCCCACGGTCGCATCTCACCAGACAATTCCTAACGGCTGCTTAAAGCTCGCATTTGCGACATCTTTCTGGTCGCAACTGACCCATAAAATGTCGCAACAGCGCGGCTAGTTTGACCGGGAAGCCGTTACATCTGTTGCGATTTTACCGGCTTCCGGGCAGGTTACCGGTCGGTTCCCGCGCGACGCGCAACACGCATTTGATGGGTGACACTATGGCCAATGATGGCGACTTGGATCTCCGCAGCCTGAACGACGACGATCTCGTTCAGCAGATGCATGATGACCTCTATGACGGTCTGAAGGAAGAGATCGAAGAAAGCGTTCATATTCTGCTGGAACGCAAGTGGACCCCGTATGACGTGCTGACCAAGGCCCTGGTCGAAGGCATGCGCATCGTCGGTATCGATTTCCGCGACGGCATCCTGTTCGTGCCGGAAGTGCTGCTCGCCGCCAATGCCATGAAGTCCGGCATGACCATTCTGCGTCCGCTGCTCGCCGAAACCGGCGCGCCGAAGGTCGGCAAGATGGTGATCGGCACCGTCAAGGGCGACATCCACGACATCGGCAAGAACCTCGTCTCGATGATGATGGAAGGCGCCGGCTTTGACGTCGTCGATCTCGGCATCAACAATGCCGTTGAGAAGTATCTGGACGCGATCGACCAGCATGCCCCGGACATCCTCGGCATGTCGGCGCTCCTCACCACCACGATGCCCTATATGAAGGTCGTGATCGACGCCATGATCGAGAAGGGCATCCGCAACGACTATGTCGTGCTGGTCGGCGGCGCGCCGCTGAACGAAGCCTTCTCGCAGTCGGTCGGCGCCGACGCCTATTGCCGTGACGCCGCCGTCGCGGTGGAAACGGCGAAGCAGTTCATGTCGAAGCGCCAGGGTTCGGCGCTCTCGAAGTAACTGTCGGCCTGATGGGCTAACGGGCTGAAAAGCCGACAAAAGTTCCCGGCACCGCACTACGCGGTGACCACGATCACAACCCCGCCAGCCCGTGCTGGCGGGGTTTTTCGTCCTCTTGTGGTGCTGCAAGAGCAACCGCATATTGATGGAAGCCGGCCTGCCTCGGGCCGCTTCCCTCCTGCAGGAGACATCCATGTCCCGCTTCAAGCTGACCGCGCCACGCCTCGTCTCCTCTTCTCTGCTGTCGCTGGACAGCGCGACACGATCACTGACGGCGACGCGGCGCCAGTTTGGCCATCTGCTGCTGGGAGCGGCAGCGGCGGGCGGCATCGGCTTCCCCCTCGGCGCGGCCATGGCCGATGAGCTGACCCAGCTCGGTACGGTCTCACGCATGAAAAAGATTTCCGGTGCCACCCGCGGCACCGACAGCCGCAGCCTGACGATCGGCGACAAGGTCTATCGCGACGATCTCCTGTGGACCCGCAGCGGCGGGCAATTGCGCATCGACCTCAAGGATGGCAGCAATCTCAGCCTGGGCGAGAATGCCGAGGTGACTTTGGAAGACTCCATGCTGAGCGGCAGCGGATCGGCCTTCCTGCGCATCATCAGCGGCGCCTTCCGCTTCGCCAGCGGCGGCGGCGAAAAAGCCGCGACACCGCCGAAGATCGAAACCCCCTTCGCCGTGCTCAGCCTGCGCGGCACCGAACTCTATGCCCTCAAATTCGGCCAGGATTGGGGCTTCTTCGTCAGCGAAGGCCAGGTCGAGGTGAGCAACGACGCCGGCGCAGTCGTGCTCAACAAAGGCGATGGCACGGAGATCAACTCCCGCACCGGCAAGTTCGAGCCGGTGAAGCAATGGGGCGCGCCGAAAATCGCCCATACCAAGGCCCAGTTCCTGTTCTGATTTGCCCAGGAAACGAACCGGATCAGCCGAACGCGAAGTCCTGCCGGTAGCGGTCCGGGCCTCTAGTGTATTTTTCGCTGTTTCCGAATTCGGGCTACGGTTTTGCAAGCCTGCGACAATAGCTCATAGACCTCGACCGCCTCACCCCGCTCGATACGCTTGGAAATCGATGTGAGCGGGAAAAGCAGGGCCGTGGATTGTGCGTCCTGCAGGGCCGGACCTCGACCGAATTCGTCCATCACGATGACCCATGTGAGCCCCAGTTCCTGGCAAAGGGCGTCCCCGAAAGTCACGCCGAGACTTTGTAGTTTCCAGGTCTCCTCGGGCTCGATCCATTTCGCGTCAAGGATTGTCTGAAGCAACCTCAATTTGCCGGCCAAGTCTTCATATTGGTGGCGAGCTTCAACTTCGAAATGATCCCGGACCCAGCTGCGCTGCTTTTCCAGATGCGCAAGGTCGTCGCTCGTCGGGTCTTCCAGACGCTGCTGCATGTCGCCCCCCTATAGTCGGTATCGACGATACACGGCAAACAGCCGGTGCTGTCAAATCAATGACACCCTCGGCTCACATGGCTTTGCCTTGCCTGTCCCCACACTTATCGCTAGAAGCGAGGATAAGAGCAGGAAATGAGATGACGAACCGGACCCAGACTCAGCCAACCCACGTGACGAGTAATCCTTGGCCTCCCTCCCGGATCGTCCGTTGGATCGTCCTCGGCCTCGTTGTACTAGGTCTCGCTGCCCTGTTCCGCTATGCCGTGGTGGAACCGCGCGAGATGGGCTTTGCCTGTTCCGAGACGCCGCAGCCCTGGTGGTGCAGCCCGCGCGAATATATCATCCAGGCGCATCTCAAGAATGTCTGGGGCATCGTGGCGGCGGCAAGCGGCGCGCTGGCTTTGCTGTTGCGGCAGAACTGGGCGACGCCGATCGCCATCGTCACCGGCCTTGCCGGCATCGTGCTCTACGACACCAGTCTTGCCAGCCTCGGCTTCCTGCTTGGTTTCCTGCGGCTGCTACGCAGCTAAGCCTCAGCGCGCCGTGGCCAAGACCGGCTTACCGGCTTCACCACGCAAGAAGCGTGGCAGGTAGCGCAGCCACGGCAGGGCAATGAACAAAGCTGTCGCGGTCCAGAGCAAGGCGCGAACGTTCTGCGCTCCTTCAATCACCGGAACCGCCAGCGACGACGCTACTAGCATCAGCGATAGCAGCGCCTCCTCGCGGCGATCGCTATCCACTGCCAGGCGATCGCGCCCGGCCGCACTGAGCAACAGATGTGCCAGTGCCGGCACGGCGAAAGCCAGGCCGGGGAAATCGCGATAGCGGGCATCGAAGGCAAGCCCGAGCGACACCACCGTGGCGCCGACCACCGAGATCAGTTGCAGCAAGGTGAGCCAGTCATCACGGCGACGGGGATCGAAGTGGCCCACGAGCACCGTCGCGACCGACGGCCGGGTCGGTGCCGTCGCGCGCGGCATCGCCAAAGCTTGGAGTGCGCAAATGGCGGTCAGCATCGCCACCAGCCAGAGGAAGCCCTCCACGGCGATTTCATGCCAGAGGAAGGCGACAACCTCGATGCGGCGTGCATAGAGCATCAAGAGGCCGGCAGCGCCCACCGCCAGGATCGGCAGGACGACGCCGCTCAGCAAATTGAGATTCCGGCGCTCAGACCAGGCACCGACAATCAGCAGGGCAACGCCGAAGCCGAGGACGACATACCAGTCGCCCTGCCAGTTTGGATAATTGCTGACCGGACCGGTCAGCGGAAATTTCTGCTGCCGGTCTCCGCTGAAGACGCCCCAATAACCACCGACCGTGCCTTCAAGATCGCGCTTCCAAGGCTGATCGAAGGCTTCGATCATGTTGTAGTCGAGATTGATCGAATTCGCATAAGCGATGAATTCCCGGATATAGCGGGCTTCATCGACGATGCTGGGCACGGCGAGCTCACGCTGGCGGCCGGCGCTGGGGAAGCCGGTCTCGCCGATCAGGATCTGCTTGTCGGGATAGGCCGCCTTGATGACGCCGTAGATCTCCTTCAGGTGATCGACGCCCTGGGCCGAAGCGATCGGCTGATCCTCCCAATAGGGCAGGATATGGATGGTGATGAAATCGGCGGCGGCGGCGAGATCGCTGAGGCCGGGGCCGATATTCTTGCGGCCCGGCGCCCAGAATTCCCAGACATCGGCATAGGTGACGGGAATGCCGGTTGCTTCCTTGACCCGCTTCAGCATGCCGGTCAGAGCCACCGGCGTCTGCTCGCCGCGCAGCAGCACCTCATTGCCGACGATGATGCCGCGCAGGGCCTGCGGATATTTCTTGGCGAGATCGATCGCCTGGGCGATCTGCTTCTCGTTATCGGCGGGATTGCGGCCGATCCAGATCCCCATCAGCACCTTCATGCCGAGCTGCTGGGCAATGGGCAGCACCTGGTCGAGACCCTGATCCGTGGCATAGGTACGGACACAATCGGTGACCGCCTTCAGGCGATGCAGATCCTCGTCGATCTGCGATGCCGGGATCATCAAATTGGCATCGAACGGGCTCTGCTTGCCGCGGAATGGCGTATAGGAGAGACAAGCGAGCTTGCCATTGGGTGCATCGACCATGGCGACCGGCCGGCCGAGATATTGCCAGAGATAAAAGCTGCCGATCGCCGCGATGACGAGACCGATAACAAGAGCAAGGACAGTCGCGGTGGACAGCGATCCGGCAGCGCCGGGGCGGGGCGAAGACGTCGTCATGAAAATCCGTCGCGGCTAGATGGAGGTCGGCGTGGCATCTGCCGCCGCGGTCCGAGCCGCATTGGCGAGATCCTCATTGAGCACGACCGGCTTTTGCGGCTCCTTGCTGGCATCGATCCGCGCCACCGGCGGCTGCGGTTGATGCGGCATGGCGCTGATCATCGCCATCACCACGGCACAGAAGAACGGCAGTGCCTGAACCAGCAGCAAGGCCGCCCACATCGCCGCATCAGGCTGGCGCACCCAGTCGATCACCCAAAGCCCATGCAGGCTCTGGCCGATTGCCGCCTTGATCGCCGCGAAGGTGAAATCCGTCGGCGTCACGAACTGGTTGATGATGGTCGTGGTATCGAGTGCCCGCATCCACATGAGGGCGATGGCACAACCGAGCAGAGCTAGGAAGATTCCCGCTTCCTCGCGCGCCGAAACCAAAGCGCGGATCACCGCCGGCGAATTTTCCATCTTCGGCGTGCGGTGGAACGGCAGGTTCGAGGTGAAGAGGCCACGCCACACCGCCTTCGCCACGGCATGCGATAAAGCCAGGCCGGCGATGGCGGCGAGGAAATTATCCATCGCCGAGCACGGCACCTTGCTGGCATAGAGCCACATCGACTTGCCGACCTTGAAGAAGAACATGCCCAAGGTGACGACCAGGAACAGGGTCAGCGGCGGCTGAATGAGCTGCGGCCAGACCAGCGTGCCGATCGACCACAGCACCGCCATGGCGACGAAGAGCAATTGCAGGCCATCGGCGATCCAGGGCATCCAGCCGGCGAGGAACTGATAACGCTGCGAGGGATTGAGGCCGCCCTGCTTGCTGAATGGCATCAGCTCGCGCCAATGGCCTTTGAGGATCTGCATGGCGCCATAGGCCCAGCGATAACGCTGCTTGCGATAGGCCTCGAAGCTGTCGGGCATCAGGCCCTTGCCATAGCTCTTCTCGGTATAGATCGCGCGATGCCCGGCCTCGAACAGGCGCAGGCCAAGCTCGGCATCCTCGGTGATGCACCATTCCGCCCAATTGCCGGCCGTCTTCAGGGCCGAGGTGCGGATCAGCGCCATGGTGCCGTGCTGGATGATGGCGTTCTTCTCGTCACGCGTCCGCATACCGAGATAGAAGAAGCCGGCATATTCCCAGAAGCACATGCGCTTGAAGAGACCGTCATTGCCGTCGCTGTAATCCTGCGGCGCCTGGACCAGCGCCACCTGCGGATCGGCGAAATGCGGTACCAGGTTCTTCAGCCAGTCCGACCGCACGACATAGTCGCTGTCGATGGTGGCGATCACATCGGCATCGGGATGGGTCTGGGTGATGCCGTAATTGAGGGCACCCGCCTTATAGCCAGGCCAGTTCGGCAGATGGAAGAAGCGGAAGTTCGGCTTGCCCAGCAAATTGATATAGGCCTCGACCGGCTTCCAGACCGCTTCATCCTTGGTGTTGTTG
>DATMUQ010000515.1:0-3790 GCA_035563795.1 Terriglobales bacterium
TCGACTGCATCGATTTCAGCGACATGCTGGCCTGCACCGATACCGCCTATGACCTCGCCTTCCTGCTGATGGATCTCTGTCACCGCAAACGCGTTGATTTCGCCAATCTGGTGCTCAATCGCTGGCTCGATCGCAGCGGCGATACCAAGGCCCTCACCCTGCTGCCCTTCTTCCAAGCTTTGCGCGCGGCGATCCGCGCCCATATCGTCGCCACCACCCATCGCGACGACATGGCCCGCGCCTATTTCGCCAGCGCCTTCGCCCATCTCGAACCGGCGAAACCCAAGCTGATCGCCCTCGGCGGCTTCAGCGGCAGCGGAAAATCGACCCTGGCAATGGGCCTCGCCCCCGATCTCCTGCCGCTGCCCGGCGCACGCATCATCCGCAGCGACACTTTGCGCAAGCGCCTCGCCGGCGTCGCACCGGAAACGCGCCTGCCTGCCGACAGCTATACCCAGCAAGCCTCTGATGAAATCTATGCGGCGATGCAGGCGGAAGCGCGCATCGCGATCGCCGCCGGCTATAGCGTCATCTTCGACGCCGCCTTCCTGCGCGCCAATGAACGCGATGCCGCGGCGGCGCTGGCGGCGGAACTGGACGTGCCCTTCCACGGCATCTGGTTGGACGTTCCCGAACCCGTCTTGCGTCAACGCCTGGCGGCGCGCCGAGGCGATGCCTCCGATGCCAATGAGCAGGTCCTGGCCATCCAGATGGCCCGCGATCCCGGCCCCATCACCTGGCAGCGCCTCACCGTCGCCGGCGACAAAGAGCGGGATCTTGGCCTGCTGCGCCTCGCCTTGGCGCTGGCCTGACAGAATTCGCGCTCGCCTGACGAAGCACCGACCACGCCGGACGCTCCTGCCCGTGCGCTGCCCTCCAGCAATGCCGCGGCCCTTCTTGTTTAGTAAACAAAACTAAACAACTGTGATTTAGCGAAAGACGGTTGACGCTCGTCGCAAATAACTCTCATTATCCGGGAATAAAGGCTCGAGACAACGGGTCTGGTCCAGGAATGTGTGTTTATTAAACATCTCTCTGCAAGCTCGCGAACAGGGTCGGCCGGAGGGATAGCAGCGACACATCGCGTTCAACCAAGGGGAGGCATGTATGCCCAATCGTCGTTATCTGTTGAAACTCCTGTCTGGCGTGGCGCTCGCCGGCATGGCCGCCGGCGCGAGCCTGCTGGCCCCGGTCACCAAGGCCGACAGCGCCAAGCCGGTGGTGGCGCTGCTGCCCGGCGTGGTCGATCCTTTCTATTTCACCATGCATCGCGGCGCCCAGAAGGCGGCCGATGAAGAGGGCATCGATCTCATGTTCCAGATCCCGAAGGCCTGGAACACCGCCGACCAGGTGCCGATCCTGAAGGCCATCATCGCCAAGAAGCCGGCCGTGCTGCTGGTCTCGCCGGTCGACAAGACGCAGCTGATCGAGCCGCTCAAGGAAGCCGCCGATGCCGGTATCAAGGTGATCACCGTCGATACCTATATCGGCGACGGCAAGTACCAGACCGGCAAGGGCAATGCCGACTTCCCGCTCTCTTATGTCGCCTCCGACAATGTCGAGGGTGGCCGCATCGCTGCCGATTCCCTCGCCAAGGCAATCGGCGACAAGGGCACCGTCTATGTCGAGAACAACAAGCCCGGCATCTCCTCGACCGATGGCCGCATGGAAGGCTTCATCGAAGAGATGAAGAAGCATCCGAACGTCAAGGTGCTGAAGACCCAGTACAACGAGGATGATGCCAACAAGGCGACCGCCCATGTTGCCGCCGTGCTGGCCCGCAACCCCGAGCTCTCCGGCATCTTCGGCGCCAATACCTTCTCCGGCATGGGCGCTTCCGAAGGCGTCAAGAAAGCCGGCAAGACCGGCCAGATCAAGGTCGTGGTGTTCGACGCCGTCCCCGGCATCGACAATTCGATCAAGAGCGGACTGGTCGACATCGCCATCGCACAGAAGCCGGCGGATATGGGCTATATCGGCGTCAAGTTTGCCTCTGACCTGATCAAGGGCAACAAGGTCCCGGCCTGGAAGGGCACTGATTTCGTCGTCATGGACAAGTCGAACATCGATGACCCCGAGGTGAAGAAGTACATCTACTCGAACTAAGCAAGATGGCGGCTGCGCTGATTTTCCACACCAGTGCAGTTGTTCCCCCTCCCCCCTACCCTCTCCCGCGAGGGGCGAGGGAGTTCACCGAGCTCTTGCAACAGCGTTCCCTCTCCCCTCGCGGGAGAGGGACAGGGTGAGGGGGGAACCGCCGAGATATGTGCCTCACCAATCCTCTTGTCACCCTCGGACTTGATCCGAGGGTCCATAGGAGACACAAGCGCGGCTGCTAGCATGGATGCCCTACCAACGAATGTCGGCCTACGCCGACGGGATCAAGTCCGGGCATGACAGCAGGGTAAATACCCAGCCATTTCATACGTGGCCAAAAACAACAAACCACCCGACACCTAACTGGAGACCAGCCTCGATGGCCGATGCCACGATTGACGACCGTTTGAGTCGCATCACCCTTCTGACACGGATCTGGCCCTGGCTGTTTCTGATCGTCCTCCTGGTCTTCTTCGAGGGCTGGGCGCAGATCGAGGTCGGCCGCAGCTTCATCTTCAGCGCCTATAACGTCCAGGCCATCCTGCTCGCCGCCAGCGCGCCGCTACTGCTGGCGCTGGGCCAGACCTTCGTCATCATCACCGCCGGCATCGATCTCTCGGTCGGCTTCGTCATGGGCCTGGCCGCCGTCACCGTGGCGCAGGTGGCGCTGCTGGCCGGCAACACCCCCCTCGCTTTAGCGCTCGCCGGTATCGTCACCGTCATGGTCTGCCTGTTCTCCGGCTGGGTCAGCGGCACATTGGTGGCGCGGCTCAATGTGCCGGCCTTCATCGGCACCCTCGGGATGTATGGTATCTCGCGCGG
The DNA here is from genome assembly GCA_035563795.1 of Terriglobales bacterium. Lineage (GTDB taxonomy): Bacteria > Pseudomonadota > Alphaproteobacteria > Dongiales > Dongiaceae > Dongia_B. The sequence goes on from DATMUQ010000515.1 coordinate 2,920, forward strand.
TGCCGGCTTCCTCACCGCCGGCAGCGGCATGACCGTCTCGATCGACAGCCCGATCCTGGCCTGGCTCGGCTCCGACTGGACGCCGATCATCGTCACCGCGATCCTGCTCTTGATCCTACATTTCGTGTTGTCGCAGACCCGCTTCGGCCAGCATACCTATGCGATTGGCGGCTCGCTGCAATCGGCAGCCCGGGCCGGCATCAATGTGAAGCGCCACCTGACCGCCGTCTACATGCTCTCCGGCTTCTGCGCGGCGGTCGGCGGCATCATCTATACGGCGCGCTATTCGGCGGGTGCCGCCAATGCCGGCGAATCCATGCTGCTCGATTCCATCGCCGCCGTGGTCATCGGCGGGGCCAGCCTGTTCGGCGGCACCGGCACGGTGATCGGCACGCTGATCGGCTCACTCATCATCGCCGTCATCCAGTTCGGCCTGATCTTCATCGATATCGATGCCTTCTGGCAGTTCATCGCCGTCGGCGCCGTCATCATCCTTTCGGTCCTGATCGACCAGTATAAAGACCGTCTTGCGAGGTCCGCATGAGCGCTCCTAATTCAGATAAGCCGCTGCTCGAGGTCGAGAACATCTCCATTCATTTCGGCGGCGTGCAGGCGCTGAAAGATGTCTCGCTGTCGCTCTATCCCGGTGAAGTCCTGGCGCTGGCCGGCGATAATGGCGCCGGCAAATCGACCCTCATCAAGATCATCTCCGGCGTCTACAAGCCGAGCAATGGCAGCCTGCGCTTCAACGGCCAGGAGACCGAGCTCCGCGAACCGCAGGATGCCCGCGCGCAGGGTGTCGAGACCATCTACCAGGACCTGTCGCTGGCCGACAATCTCGATGTCGGCAGCAACATCTTCCTCGGCCGCG
>DATMUQ010000516.1:0-7879 GCA_035563795.1 Terriglobales bacterium
CAGCGTCATCGCCATTGCCGGAGGGGCGGCGTTCCATCAGCCGATGGGCGCCAGGCATGCCGGCCTCCGCTGCTTCGACCTCGGCGAGATCAATTCGATCGCGCTCTTCATTCTGGCGCAAGCGGTGGCGCCAGGCCTGTCCTATCGGGAGACGGCAGCATGAGAATCGCTGAAATCGCCGAACCAGGGCGGCCCAAGGCGGCCTTGTTCAGCCAAGGCTTTCGTCCTTTCTTCCTGGCCACGGCCTTATGGGCGGCCATCGCCTTGGCCGTCTGGATCCACCTGCTGAATTCGGGCGATACCCTGCCCAGCAGGTTCGATCCCCTGACCTGGCATATCCACGAAATGCTGTTCGGCTTCGTGATGGCCGCCGTTGCGGGCTTTCTGCTGACCGCGATTCCGAACTGGACACGTCGCTTGCCCGTCAGTGGGGCGCCCCTGGCGACACTGACCGGTCTGTGGCTGCTCGGCCGTCTCGCCTGCCTGTTCTCCGGCCTGATGCCGGCGCCGCTGGCGGTCGCCGCCGATCTCGCCTTCCCTCTGGTGCTAGTAGGCGTCGCGGCTCGCGAGATTATCGCCGGGCGCAACTGGCGCAACCTCGTTATGACGATCCCGGTCACGGTGCTGGGCATCGCCAATCTGTTGATGCATCTCGAAGCCGTCGGCGTGACCGTCATGGGTATAGCCATACCGACGGGTCTCGGCTGGCGTCTCGGTCTGATGGCGACATTGGTTCTGGTCTCGGTCGTTTCCGGCCGGATCACGCCGAGCTTCACCCGCAACTGGCTGGTCAAGCAGAAAGCAACGGAATTGCCGGCACCGCATGGCAAGGTGGATAAGATCGCGCTTGCATCACTGCATGCCAGCCTGCTGGCCTGGGTCTTTCTGCCTGACACACCGGCGATCGGCGCCACCTTGCTGGCCGCGGCGGCCCTCAATGCCTGGCGCGTCGCGCGGTGGCACGGTGAAGCAACCCTCGCGGAGCCTCTGCTGACCATCCTGCATATCGGCTATCTATGGCTGGTGGTGGGGGCTGCGCTGTTGGGTCTTGCGACATTGCAATGGGCCGTTCCACTGACCGCCGCCATACATGCCCTGACAGTGGGGGCGATCGGTACCATGATCCTTGCGGTCATGACGCGGGCCACGCGGGGGCATTCGGGCCATGATCTCGTCGCCGACCGCATGACCATCGTCATCTATGCATTGGTCAACGCGGCCGCCATCACGCGTATCGCCGCCGCTTTGGCTATCGGGCCGGTCTCGCTGCTGCTGATGGTCTCCGCCGGCTTCTGGATCCTCGGCTTCCTGCTGTTCTGCTGGCGCTACGGCCCGATGCTGCTCGGCCTATCGCGGCCGAAGGGCTGATGTATGGAGATCCTGGAGTTGTGTATCTGAAAAACCTGAATCTTGATACTTGTGGAACTATAGCGGGCAACGTTATCAGCTAAGAGACAGAGATTACCGCTGTGATTACAGTCCAATCGATTGGAAATGAACACAATGTCACTGGTACATATCAGCTGGATTGACATCCTCGAGACCGGCGTAGCGGAGATCGACAGCGAACACCGCGAGCTGATTGATGATTTCAACACGATGGTTGATCTCTTGCCCTCCCTCACCTCGCGGCATCAACTAGTAAGCCGCTTCGAGCAGATGCTTGCTAAATTGAAGCAACATTTCGAAACTGAGGAAGACATTCTCCGGCAGCGAGGATTTCCCAGATTGGAAGCTCATATTGAGGAGCACAAACGTTTCAGAGCGCAGCTCGAGCGAGGTCTAGAAATGACCCGCCATTCCGGCTCAGGCTTCGGACCCGCGACTTTCCTGGAGTATCTGCATGTTATGCTAATCGAGGTCCTGGTTCGCCACGACCTCGACTATAAGTCGCATATCCTCCACACCACTGGCAGCAGCGATATTGTTAGGTGAGCGGCTAGGCTGACTCCTCCGAAAATCGTTTAAGACCGATGTTTGGTGCGATTATTGCTCCGAAGGCTTGGCAACCTGCCGAAAAGCGATACTGTGCCCTGTAGTGAAATTTAGCTGGGTACCTCGCAAAGCTGGGCCAGGGTTTTGTCGCCTAGTGAACTTGTTGAAGTTGGCCGACCATCGACAACTCAGGGACACCTCTAAGCCGGTATTTAAGCCGCTGGTGTCGTCGGTTTAGAAAAAAGGTGCGCTCGAATTGGTCCATCTGGGCGTATTGCCAATTAGACCCTGAGCTTGCCCCCAACGCTGGACCAGTTGGGCTGAGAAAATTCCGCTTCATCTGGCCACCGACTGGCTGGGTTTCTCGGTTGGCAGATGAAGCTGGATCGGCACTTGCTGGCCGATGGCACTATGTGGTCGGTGCTCATTGTACTCTCGGCGTCAGCTGAGAAATGGAAGTCGAGCTGATCGGCCAAATCGCGATCATTCTTGATCAGGATACGGAAGGTTCTACGCCTGTTCTAAAACAGGGGGTAGTGATGGTAGCAGCGGAGGGATTTGAACCCCCGACCAAGGGATTATGATTCCCCTGCTCTACCACTGAGCTACGCTGCCATCATGGGCCGCTGGACCGGCCAAAACCCTGGGCAAAGCCGAAGAGCTCGCCGGGCGGGGATGCGTATACTCGGCCCCCGCCGGACTGTCAACCGGCCTGTCATCTTTTCGCTAAATCTTTGAAATGAGCCGCTAATCAGCGAACATCGAGGTCAGCTTCAGAGCCACCCCCATGCTGCCTTCGACCTTCAGCTTGCCGGTCATATAGGCCAGTGTCGGATCGAGCCCGCCGGCCATCAATTTCTGCAGATTTTCGGCGGAAATCCGGATCGTGGTATTGGCCTCGCCGGCATCGTCATTGCCGATCACCGGCGGCTGTTCGGTGCCGTCCCAGAAGATGGTGCCTTCGTCGAGCAGGAATTTCACCTTATAGCCGAGCTTCACATTCTGCCCGGCGCGGCGGCGCAATTCCTCGGTCAGTTCTGCCAGATCCATGACGCCTCGCTCCCCTTGCTTTCAGGCGGATCAGTGCTCGCGGCAGATCCAGCCGCCGCCCAGCAGACGCTCGCCCTGATAGAAGACGCAGGCCTGGCCGGGGGCAATGCCGAATTGCGGCTCTTCCAGCAATACCGTGGCGGTCCTTACCGACTGGTTACTGCCCTCCAGGATCGCAGCATCCAGGGTCACCCGGCCGGGCGCCGGCTGGCTCATCGAGCGCAGTTTGACGGTGACCGGCACATCCTCGACCGGCTCGCCCGGCCGGCCCAGCCAGTTGACCTCGCGCAGGACAACGCGATGGCGCGCCAGGGCAGCCTTCGGGCCGACATAGACCCGCTGGGTCGCCGGTTCGACCTTCACCACATAAAGCGGCTCGTTGTTGCTGCCCTTGTCATGGACACCGATGCCGCGTCGCTGGCCAACGGTGAAATTGATGACACCGTTGTGCTTGCCGAGCACGCGGCCATCGAGATGGACGATCTCGCCGGGCTCAATGGCGCCGGGACGCAGCCGCTCGACCACCTTGGCATAGCCGCCTTCCGGCACAAAACAGATGTCCTGGCTGTCGGGCTTATCGGCGACAGCCAGGCCCAGCTGCGCGGCAATGGCGCGGGTCTCCGTCTTCGGCAGATCGCCCAGCGGAAAACGCAGGAAGTCGAGCTGCTGCTGTGTCGTCGCGAAGAGAAAGTAGCTCTGGTCGCGGCTGGGATCGGTGCCGCGATGCATCTCGGCGCCGGTCATCGTCGGAACCCGGCGGACATAATGGCCGGTCGCCATCGCCTCGGCACCGAGATCGCGCGCCTGGTCCAGCAGGTCACGGAACTTCACACGCTGATTGCAGCGGACACAGGGGATCGGCGTTTCGCCATTGAGATAGGAATCAGCGAATTCCTGCATCACCGCGTCGGAGAACTTGTTCTCGTAATCGAGCACGTAATGGGGGATGCCGAGCTTGTCCGAGACCTGGCGCGCATCATAGATGTCCTGGCCGGCACAGCAGGCACCCTTCTTACCCACCGTCAGCCCGTGATCATAGAGCTGCAGGGTGACGCCGACGACGTCATAGCCTTCCTGCGCCAGCAAAGCCGCCGTCACCGAACTGTCGACGCCGCCTGACATGGCGACGACCACGCGCGTGTCCTTGGGGGCCTTGTCGAAACCAAGCGAATTCATCTCTTCATCCTCATCGCGCCGAGATCACAGCGCGGCATCCATCTCAATCGGCGGCGGCTGATTGCCAGCGAGCCGGAAATAGGTCTCGGCCAGCGGCGCACCATCCTGCATATGTTCGAACCAGTCCGGCACCACCCGCGGCGCCCGCCCATCGACATTGGGTGCGGCAAAGCCGGCGGCAATATGGCTCAGCGAAACCGTCCGGCTTTCCGTGCTGAACCGCGCCAATATCCTGTCGCGGGCAATACTGCCATGCATATGCTGGCCGGAAAAGGCCAGCATGTCGCCCGGTTGAAGGACGAGTGGCATGCCGGCACTCACCGGCAGATCCTCGGTCGGCACCGGCAGCACCGGATAGCTGTCGGCCTTGCCCTCCGCCATCAGCTTCTTCAGCACCTCGAAATCCCAACCGCCACTGGTATTGGCGACCGGTTCGTCCCAGAAGCCCGGATAGAAGGTGATGGTGCGGTCAGCGGCGCAGGGATAAAGCGGCGCCCACCAGTTGATCTGCTGCGGGATGTTAGATCCCCAATTGTCGCGATGCGGCGGCAAGGGCCAGATGCGCCGTGCCTGGTGGCTGGTCTGCGACGGCACGACACGAAGCTGCAATGGGTCCCAGTAGCTGTCAGCGGCTGCAAGACCGCATTCGATCATCGCCTGCTTGAAGCCGCCGGTGATCGCCGCGTCGTCCTTGAACTGCGCCCGCAGACGCCGCACGCGTTTGACATAGGCGTCGCCGTCGATACGGGTCTCCGCCGTCAGCGGTTCCGCGTCCTGCAGCCCGGCGCGGATCATCGCGTCGGCATGCTTACAGAGCGCAAGGAGGGCCGGCACCTGACGCCAGATCACCAGATCGCCGCTCAACGTCAAACGGCCCAGCTCTTCGGCAGAGAGGGCCCGGTCCACGACATGCAAAGCAACCATGTATCAGTCTTTCAGGATCTCGATGATCCGGCGATAGGGCGCCGGGTCGATCGCCAGGCCGAAGGCCGCTGAGAAATGGCCCTGATCGCGGGTGAAGATATTGGCTTCCGGCAGCCCCCATTGTCGTGCCAGACGCAGGCCGCCGGCATAAGGCGTCACGTTGTCGCGAAGCCCCAGCAGCATGACGATGCGAGCGGGATCGATCGGCGCCGCAGCCGGCGCATCGGTGATGCGCGCCAAGGCGGCGACATGGGGACGTCCCCAACCCGCTGCCAGAACCGCGCGATCGACATCGGCGACTTGGCCCAAAGCGGAATCGGTGACCAGCGCGCTGACCTCATCCGTCGTGGTCAGCAGCAGCAGGGCATCCGGGCGGCAGGCCGCCGGCCAGTCCGCCATGTAATTGGTGGCGACCTGGGCGCTCAGCGCCCCCAGCGAAATCCCGCCCAGCGACACGCGACCATGGCCCACGGCGCGGCACCAGTCGATCATGGCGGCGAATTCGCCGGCCGTCTGGGTAAAGTGATGCAGCCCGGAAATCGGTGCTTCGCGCAGGAAGGCTTCACCGCCATAGAGACCGGTGCGCACGCGACGGTTATGCCCCGGCCCGTCCGGCATCAGCACCCGGATGCCGGAACGCGCGAGCGAGAGGAAATCCAGTGGCCCGGATTCCATCATCTCCAATTCCATGGAGAGGCCATGGGCCCAGATCAGGTTTGGCGTATCGGCGGTCGCCTGCAGCGGTTCATAGACATGCACCCAGACCGTATCTGCAGTGGCACCCTCATCCGGTGCTGCCGGACTGGGGAAACACAGCCAGTATTCGGCAACCCCGCGCACGATGCTGCGCTGGCTGACGGTGATCGCCGGCATCTGCGCCGGGGATGCGAACAAAGCGGAGACCGCTGCCCGCTCGCTGGGCAAGGCGGCGACAGCCGCATCCGGCTCCCGGATCTGATAAGGGACGGCCGGTACGCCATGCCATTTGGCAAAGGCAAGGAAAGCCATGCGTTGATTGCTGAAAGCCTGGGCGCTGCGCCGGCGCGCGACTTCCAGATCGGCGAGTTGCTCGGGATCGATCTTGCTGCCGGCAAAAGCGGCATCCTGCCAGGCAGTGAAGGCGGCATCAGCGAGGCGTCGCAATTCCGCCGTGCGGCGCAAACGCGTCTGCAGCGAAGTCGAGGGCTTGCCACGACCCAGCATGGCGATGAAGTGCTCGACATCGCCATTCGCCGCGGCGGCGGTCGCCCAGCTATGCGAGGCTGGCAAAACCCAGCGGAAACCCCACAGGCACAGGCGGTCGATGAAAGGCTTCGCCAGCAGCCGCGCGCTCAGCGGGATCGGCGGGGAAATCGCCGACAGCCCAGAGGGCATGACTTCAGCCGGCTGCGATAAGCGCACAGCCGGTGATGGGGGAGCCGCGTCGTCAGTCGCGCTCATCCAGCCAAGCCATCTGAATGGCTTCCAGAATCTTCTCGTTCGACTTGTTCGGATCGTCGGCGAAATCCGGCAGTTCCTGGACCCATTTCCACAGATCCGTGAAACGCAGATTCACCACATCGGCATCGGGATGGGCGTCTTCCAATTCGATGGCAATGTCGTTGACATCGGTCCAACGCAGCTGCTTCGCCATCTTTCGGTTCCGCCCCGTCCGCTTCCGCTCGATACCGTTACTTATCGACAGCCATGTTGCGCGTGGCGCCCGGCAGGCTGACGGTGAGACCATCAAGCTCTTCCGTCATCTTGATCTGGCAGCCGAGGCGCGAGGTATGGGTCAGGCCGAAAGCGAGATCGAGCATGTCTTCCTCGTCTTCGCTGGCCGGCTCCAGCACATCATACCATTCGGAATCGACGACCACATGGCAGGTCGAGCAAGCCAGCGAGCCTTCGCAGGCGCCTTCCAGATCGACATTGTTGCGGTGGGCAATTTCCATCACCGACAGGCCGACCGGGGCTTCAACTTCCTGCCGGCTGCCATCGGTATTAATGAACGTCATCTTGGGCATCTTCTGTCTCCATCCGGGCCGCCGCGCGGGGCATCGCATGCGCGTCCGACCCAATCGTTAATATCGGCCGTCAATTTGACGGGTCAGTTGCCATACTCGCTTCGACCTCGTCAAGGCTATGCCCGGTCAGGGCCAGCGAAACCGCCCGATCCATGCGCTTTTGCGCAAATCCGTGGGTCGCCTGCTCCAGGATATCCACCGTGGCAGCGATCCGGTCCCGATCTTCCGACGCCATGGCCTGGCGCACTTGCCCAATGGCGGCGTCAATCGCGCCTCTTTCCGTCTCATCCAGCAGACTGCCATCGGCCCTCAGTGCCGCCGCCAAGGCCAGCAGGACGCGCTCGGCCTCCACCCTGGCCTCGATCAGCAGCCGGCGCTCCATGTCATCGCGGGCATGGGTCAGGCTGTCGCGCAGCATGCCGGCCATTTCCTCTTCGGTGAGGCCATAGCTCGGCTTGACTGCGATCTCCGCGCTGGCACCCGTCAGGCGTTCCTCGGCACTGACGGTGACGAGGCCATCGGCATCGACGGCATATTTGACGAGAATGCGGGCCGCCCCCGCCACCATCGGCGGAATGCCCTTCAATTCGAAGCGGGCCAGCGAACGGCAGGCATCCACCGTCTCGCGCTCGCCCTGCACCACATGGATCAGCATGCCGGTCTGGCCGTCCTGATAGGTGGTGAATTCTTGTGCCTTGGTGACCGGAATCGGCGTGTTGCGCTCGATCACCTTCTCGACGATGCCGCCCATGGTCTCGATGCCGAGCGACAGCGGCGTCACGTCGAGC
>DATMUQ010000517.1:0-2484 GCA_035563795.1 Terriglobales bacterium
CTCGGCGCTGTCGCCGATGAGATCCTGACCCGCCACGATTATCCGGACGCGGTTGCCAAGCAGCTCGCCGAGATGATGGCGCTCGCTTCGGTCCTGGCCGCGGCCCTCAAATACGAAGGTATCTTCACCCTGCAGGCCAAGGGCGATGGCCCCATCAGCCTGATGGTGGTCGACCTCACCAGCGCCGGTGCGATGCGCGGCTATGCGCAGTTCGATGCCGAGGCGATCGCCGCTCTGACGCCGGAGCAGCACAATCTGCCGCGCCTGATGGGCACCGGCTATCTCGCTTTTACCGTCGATCAAGGCGCGTACACCGATCGCTACCAGGGCATCGTCGAATTGACCGGCAGCAGCCTCGGCGAATCCATCCATCACTATTTCCGACAGTCGGAGCAGATGCAGGCGGGCTTCAAGCTGGCGGCCAGCAAGATCGACGGCAAGTGGCGCAGCGGCGCCTTGATGCTGCAGCGCCTGCCGGTGGCTGAGGGTGGCGAGATCGCCGGTGACATTGCCGAGGATGCTTGGCGCCGCGTCTTCGCGTTGATGGCAAGCTGCACCGACAAGGAGTTGATCGATATCGAGCTGCCGGTGGAAACATTGCTGTACCGGCTGTTTCATGAGGATGGCGTGCGTGTCTTCACCCGCCAGGGTGTCGAGGCGAAATGCCGCTGCTCGCGCGACCGCGTCGATACCGTGCTGCGTTCCCTCGGCCCCGCCGAGCTTGAGGATATGTGGGTCGACGGTCGGATCACCGTCACCTGCGAGTTCTGCAACACCGGCTATGTCTTCACCCCGGAGCAGCTGGCCGCCGCTGACGCCTGAAGCCGTGATCGTCACGCCGCTTTGATGACCGGCCGGGGCGCCTGCGATTGACCCTGGCATCAGGCACCGCCAGAATGCCGCCTCTCCAGGCAGATCGGATCGCCCTTCCATGACCGCTTTCATCCATCGCTCCACGATCGTCGGCCGCATCACCGGCGGCATTTTCGCCCTCGGCCTGCTGGCCGGTTGTGCCGCACCGATGGACGATCCAACCTATCCGGAGCTGCGCTTCAATACCCAGCCACCGATCCGCCTGAATGTTGCTGCGATCAATGTGACGCAGAGCTATATCTCCAGCGTGGCCGATCCTTATGTCGACCAGCTCTTTCCTCAGCCTCCCGTCAAGGCCGCCTTGCAGTGGCCGGCGGACCGGCTGCAGGCGGCCGGCGCCGATGGATCGCTCAGCTATGACGTCGTAAACGCCTCGGTGACCGATACCAAGCTGCCGCGCTCGACCGGCCTCAGCTCCCTGACGACGGTCGATCAGACTGATCGCTTTGATCTCACCATCACCGTCAAGGTATCGGCGATCAGCGGCGACAGCACGCATCGTGGTTCAGCCCAGGTGACGGTCACGCGCGCGCAGACGATCAACGAAAAGACCACGGAGAGCGAGCGCAACACGGTCTGGTACAACATGACCAGGGATGCGATGCAGGAGCTCGACACCAAGCTCTCGGCGCAGATCAGCGATAACCTCGCCTGGTTCCGGCAGACGACGAACTGATCGCCTCAGGCACCGGTCGAGGATCTTAGAACGGTCGAGATCACCGGTTCATTTTTGGACACCGGTCTGAAGGTGGCAGCGATCAGGAAAGCGCCGAGGCCAACACCCCAGGAACCGACATAGAGCCATTGGTAACTGGCGAAGCTGTCATAGATCAAGCCGCCCGCCAGTGGGCCCAACGCCATGCCGAGGCCACCGGCCATGGCCGTTCCACCGATCACGGTGCCCATCAGCCTGAGCGGGAAATTCTCCCGCGCGAGCGCAGCATAAAGCGGCATCGTCCCGGCATAGATGAAGCCGAAAGACGCCGCCACGGCATAGAAACCGGCCAGCTGATGAACGAAGACATAAGCGAGCGCGCCGAAGGCCTGCAGCAGCAAGCCGAGGACCAGGATGCGCTTGGCGCCAAAGCGATCACCGAGGACACCAAAGACAATACGACCGCCCATACCGGCCAAGCCTTCCAGACTGTAGATGGTGACGGCAAGGGTGAGCGGGATGCCGCAGGTGACCGCGTAGCTCACCGTGTGGAAGATCGGGCCGGAATGCGTCGCGCAACAGAGAAAGTTCGTCATCACCAGGATGATGAATTGCGGCGATCGCAGGATCTCGGCAAGCGACTTGCCGGCTTGCGGCTCATCCACCGATACCGCCCTGGCCGGCTTCCGTTCCCCATGGCTCTCGAGTGCCTGATTTTCGAGCGCTGGCGCGCGGCGCACCAGCAAGGCGGTCGGGATCATGACGACGGTGACCAGAGCGGCGATGATCTGCATCGAGGTCCGCCAGTCGTGGATCGAAACCAGCCAGGCCGCAAAGGGTGCCATTGTCATCGGCGCCATGCCCATCCCGGCCGAAACGAGCGAGACGGCGAGACTGCGATGGGTATCGAACCAGCCGGTGACGCAGGCCATCATCGGCGCGAAGATGGCCGCGGT
>DATMUQ010000518.1:0-6170 GCA_035563795.1 Terriglobales bacterium
GGTGCCGAGAAGGAGGTGCCGCTGCCATAAGCGAGGCCGTTCTGGTAATCGGTCAGGACGTTTTCGCCGGGGGCGGCCAGCAGCATATTGGCGCCCTTGGTCGAGAAGCTGGAGACGTCGCCGGTCTGGTTGTAGGAAGCAACGGTGATCACGTCACGGTTGCCTTGCAGACCATGAAAATCGGTGTTGTCGCTCGATTGCCGGGCATTGCCGGCGGCGAAGACGACGCTGGTGCCAAGCCCGCCGCGCCCGGAGGTGACGTCAGTATTGATCGCCGCCATCAGGCCCTTGAAGTAGGCATTGTTCGGATCATCGGCAAAGGCCGAGGTATAGCCCCAGCTGTTATTGACGACATCGGCCGAACTCGCCTTGAGCAAGGCATTGACCATCTGGCTGATGGTGCCGGCGGCCCCGAAACCGACCCGCAGGCCTTCGATGGTGGCGTTCTCGGCGACACCGACGGTGCCCGTGCCATTGCGCGCGGCAGAGATCAGGCCATCGACCATGGTACCGTGGAAATCCGTACCTTCGGCCCGTGCATCGGCATCGTTGTTGCGGAAGTCCCAGTCGAGCGCGGTGTTGTAGTTCTTGGTGAGATCGCTGTTGCCGGCGTAGTTGAAGCCGTCATCGACGATCGCGACGGTGACGCCCTTGCCGGTGAATTCACCGCGGACGGCGGCGAGATTGATCGACTTCAGGTTCCAGCCGATCATGTCGGTGGTCGAAGTGAGATAATTGACGCCCTGGATCAACCCGTCGGCGCCGGTATTGCTGCCGCTGCCATGATCGGTCGTATCCTGATGGCCACCAGCATTGTTCAGCGGCAGCTGATGCTGCGTGTCGGGCTGGGAAACGGTTACCGCTGGCTGCTCGCTCTGGCGATAGAGGCTGGGCCCCTCGACCCCGTCCTGGCCGCGCTCCGGCTGGGCGTTCAGCAGCTGGTCCTGCTCCTTGAAGGCGTAGACCGGCGTGCCGTTCGCCGTGGTGTAGAGCGGCTGACCATTATTGCCGGCATCAGCGACCTGAACGGTACCGATGGCGGCGGCATCACTCTGGGAAAGATCCGTGTTCGACAGGTCGGCAGGCTGGTTGTTCATCGATGATGCTCGCGAAAGGTCGTGGTTCCAAAACAGAACCGGTTCGTGACCATTAGGCGGCGCGCGAGCGGTGACGGCAACTTTAGGCATTCACGGTGAGTTCGACTAAGTTTCGTCGCGTATTTAGCTAAAATATGAAGGATGGCGGGTTTCTGCGGCTGACAGCGATATCTGGGACACCCTCGCCTTGTTAAGGTCCTGTAAACGAATAGGAAAACGAAAAACAGCATATATGCATGTGTAGCTCCGCCAGATCGACCCAGCGCCGAAAAAGAGAACGGGGCAGTTCCCCGCCCCGTCCCTTTCCATTGCCTGACCAGGATTGCTCCCGCCGGCTCGCTCCACTGGTGCTTCAGCCGATATGGATCCAGGTCGCCTTCAGCTCGGTGTACTTCTCCAGCGCATGCAGTGACTTGTCGCGGCCGAAGCCGGATTGCTTGAAGCCGCCGAAGGGCGATGAGATATGGCCGTTGTCGAAGCAGTTGACCCAGACGACGCCGGCGCGTAACGCATTTGCTGTCTTGAAGGCCTTGTTGATGTCCTTGGTCCAGACGGCGGCGGCGAGGCCATAGATGGTGTCGTTGCCGATCTTGATGGCGTCCTCGTAGTTCTTGAAGGTCAGGGTCGAGAGCACCGGACCGAAGATCTCTTCCTGCGCGATCTTCATCTGGTTATTGACGCCGTCGAACACGGTCGGCTCGATGTAATAGCCGCCAGTCTCGCTGCGGACACGATTGCCGCCAAAGCGCAGCTTGGCGCCTTCCTTCTTGCCGGCATCGATATAGCCGAGCACGCGGGTCATCTGCGATTCATCGACCATGGCGCCCATCTTGGTCTTCGGATCGAGCGGGTCACCCGGCTGCAGCGTCTTGCTGACAGCCTGGATGCGTTCGATGACCTCGTCCTTGATCGATTCCTCAACGATCAGGCGGGAGCCCGCATTGCAGACCTCGCCCTGGTTGAAGAAGATGCCCCAGGCGGCCGCGGTCGCGGCGGCATCGAGATCCGGGCAATCGGCCATGATAATGTTCGGCGACTTGCCGCCGCATTCCAGCGATACATGCTTCATGTTGCTTTCGCCGGAATATTTCAGGAAATACTTGCCGACTTCGGTCGAGCCCGTGAAGGTGATGCAGTCGACATCCATGTGGCGGCCGAGCGCCTGCCCGGCGGTCTCGCCGTAGCCGGTGACGACGTTCAAGACACCTTCCGGCAGGCCGGCTTCGGCACCGAGCTCGACCAGGCGCAGCAGCGAGAGCGGCGACTGTTCGGCCGGCTTGATCACCATCGTATTGCCGGCGGCCAAAGCCGGGCCGATCTTCCAGGAGGCCATCAGCAGCGGGAAGTTCCACGGCACCACGGCGCCGATGACGCCGAGCGGTTCGCGGCGGATCAGGGAAATCGCTTCCGGATTGGTCGGCGCCACTTCGTCATAGAGCTTGTCGATGGCTTCGGCGTACCAGCGGATGCATTGCGCCACCAGCGGCACGTCGATCCGGCTGCTGTCGCCGATCGGCTTGCCCATATCAAGGGTCTCCAGCAACGCCAGCTCGTCATTGTGCTTCTCGATGAGATCGGCGAAGCGCAGCAGGATCTTCTTGCGCTCGCCGCGATGGCGCGACCAGCTGCCGTTCTCGAAGGCCCGGCGGGCCGCCTTGACGGCGCGATCGATGTCTTCCTTGTCGCCGGCTGAGACAGCAGTCAGCACCTTGCCATGAATCGGGCTGACATTGTCGAAGGTCCTGCCTGAAGCGGCCGGGACGAACTGGTTGTTGATGAAGCATTGGTTGCGGTAGCTCAGCTTATCCGCCTGGCTCTTCCAGGCATCCATGGACAGGGCAGCCGACATCGGTCTCTCTCCTCAGGTTGTGCCGGCAATTCGGGTGCCGGCCAAGATGCCCGCAATCTAGCCGCCGCCTCGTATCTCTGCCAAGCCGGCGGCGCATGCGAAAAACTCAAGGTCCTCCGCGGCAAAGAGATTTGCTCTTACTGAACGCCGCTGCCCATACGGGAAAGTTCACCGGATTTCGGAAAGTCGTCCTGTGATACCGCGCACAGCGTCTCACTCAATAGCCTGCTAGGGTCGCGCGCGTTGAACAGGTGGCACTATCCGTCCCCAGCGCCCCTGTTCGGCTCCATCGGACGCCCGGCATTCATGCTGCCGGGCGTCCGTCATGCGAGGCCGTTACGCAATCTCATCTTGGGCTGCTTGCGCGATAGTTTCTAGTTGCGTTCGACGGCTGCCGAGCGCTGCTCGATATAGACGACATGGGTGATCGTCGTGCCGTCGGAGCTCAGCGGGAAGAAGGCCCATTCGAAAGTACGCGTCTTGTTTCTGTCAATCTCCAGCTCGGTGACGCCATAGATCGGCTCGCGCTCCGACAGAAGCTTTTCATAGTTTTCATAGGCGTCATCAATCAACCGTTGATCCGTTTCGCGCAGATGCAAATCGGTGCCGGTGAGATTGCCGTAGAGCTCCACCAGATAGGTGCCAAATAGCCGGTAATGCACGCGCAGCGGCGGGCTGGAAATATCCATCAAGGCGAGGAGTGGCAGCAGCATCTTGATCCGGGCGGGATCGAGATCGGCTTTCGCCGCAAAGGGCCGATCGCCCTTCAGCTCCTCCAGATAGTCGTGTAGCTGCCGCACTTCTGCGGAAGTGATATCGCTATAAGGCACGGCACGGGATACGACCTTTGTACCAGGTCCCTGATCCACATAGCTCATGGCCGGCCGCATTTTTTGATTGCGTCCAAATGCCCCTCCCTGCTTCGCGGGATTGAGTCACAGTCCGGCATGCTTCCGGCATCAGGATAGTCCCCTGCCAGATGAAAGGAAAGTTGCCTGCCGGGTAACGCGGGCGTTCCACAGCTAGGCAATCGATCCTTTAATTCTCTTTGATCAGCTTGAGGACGGTGCCGTTATGGTCTTCGCTGATGAACAGGCCACCGTCATTGCTGGGCTTGAGATCGACCGGTGCCCCTTGCGGGCCATTGGCGCCGGCATCCCAGCCTTTGACCAGTTCCTTGAAGGGCAATATGGGCAGGCCATCAGGGCCGAGCGCGAACCAGACGATCCGGTGTCCATTCTTGCGATAGCCATGGAAGCCCACGGCAAGTCCCTGGTCGAACCAGGCCATGCCGAGCGGCGCCGCATGCCCCGGCAGCAGGATCAGCGGCTTGTGTTCCCGGCTGCAATCCCATTTCGGATATTCCGGGCTGGGAACATTGTCGCCGTAGCAATAGGGCCAGCCATAGCTGTCGCCCTGCTTCAGGACATTGATTTCGTCGGGCGGGAGGTCTTCGTCATCCTTCAGGTTCGGCATCACGTCGCCGATATTGTCGCGACTGTTCTCAGCCTGGAGGATGATATTGGTGGTGGGGTTCTCGATCAGGCCGACCGAGTTGCGCAGCCCGCTGGCAAAGGTGCTCTGGCCGCTCGCCTGGCCCGTTGACCAGTCGAAGGAAATTTCCCGCACGACACCGCGCGGCATCACCCTCTGGGTCTCCGGGCACGGCTTGTCCGGTGCCGGCATATCGCCGCCGGCGGTTTCGCAATTGTCGGTTTCCGATCCACCATTCAGCAGCAGCGTCTGGCGATCGGTGAAGATCAGGCTGACCAGAGGATGGCGGCCATTGGTCGGCAGGCCGGCGATTTTCGCCTTGCCGCCGATCACGTCCTCCAGGCTGGCGCGCGGGTTATCGAGCGCGAAGCGTTTCACGCCACCGACAATGCCGATATAGACCTTGCCGTCGGGACCGAGCGCCAGGCCATGCGGCATGTTGAGTTTGTCGACCAGGACAGTGCGGGTAAGGCTGCCGTCGTCATTGCGATGAAGGCGTGTGACACTGCCCTTGGCAACGCCCCACCCCGCCATATCGGCGACCAGGAGATCGTCCTGGTCGAGGACCAGCAACCCGCGGGGAAATTTGAAACCTTGGGCATAGAGGCCAAGGCAATAGCCCGGCGCGGTCTCGACCTGCAGGCGCGGCAGGCCGCCACAGGTGCCTTTGGTGTGATAGCCGTCCGCAGCCAGTGCGGAGCTCGTCGCAGCGCCCGCGAACAGCAGGCACCCAGCAAATAGAAACCCGAGGCGTCGCACCGACGCCATACCTGTCACGCAACCGCCTCTTCGAGGATGGTCGCCCGGAAACGGCTGACCCGATCGGCGATCTCGCCCCATTCCTTGGCGGCGATGGCACCTTCCGGGACCACCCAGGAACTGCCGACGGCAATGACATTGGGCAGCGAGATATATTCCGCAGCATTGCCAAGATCGATGCCGCCGGTCGGGCAGAACATCACATTGGGCAGCGGTGAGCGCAGCGCCTTCAGCATGGGAATGCCCCCCGCCTGTTCGGCCGGGAAGAATTTCAGCGTGTCGAGCCCCTCTTCCATCCCCGTCAAGACTTCGGACGCCGTCACCGCGCCCGGCAGATACGGCAGGCCGGCATCGCGCGCGGCACGGATCAGTTTCGGCGTCAGGCCGGGACTGACGGCAAAGCTACAGCCCATCTTGGCCAGGCGCTGCATCTGGTCGGGGGTCGTCACGCTGCCGGCACCGGTGATGATCTCCGGCACTTCGGCGATGATGCGTTCCATCGCCTGCCAGGCACCCGGGCGTCGCAACGTCACCTCGATCATGGTGACGCCGGCCTCGAGCAGGCAGCGGGCCAAGGGCACCGCCACGGTCGCGTCATCGATGACGACAACCGGCACGACGCCGGTCGCTTTCAGATTGGCCCGAAGATCAAAACCAGCCATGGCTTACCCCGCATCCTGTGTTCTTGTGTTTCTATCTCTGCCGTGCATTCAGTTCAGCCGCGCGTCCAGGCGCCGAAGGTCATGGCGCCCTGCTCCGCCGCTGTCGCCAATTCGCGCATGCCGGCGAAAAGCTCGCGGCCGACGCCATCCTGCACCGCCTGGCTCTGCCAGCCATCCCGGCGGGTCAGCTCGTCCTGGCTGACACCGACGCTCAGCTCATTGCGTTCCGCATCCAGCGTCACCACGTCGCCATCCTTCAGGCGCGCTAATATACCACCCTGGGTCGCTTCCGGCGTCACATGGATGGCG
>DATMUQ010000519.1:0-9490 GCA_035563795.1 Terriglobales bacterium
AGCCCGCCGTGGCCGAGCCGGTCATTCGCGACGCTATCGCGAAATACGGCGTCATTTTCCTGCGCGACCAGACACTGACCCTGGACCAGTTGCTGGCCGGGACCGAGGCGGTCGGCCCGATCCTGCGGGTCCCCTTCGTCAAGGGCATGGACAGCCACCCCGATGTCATCGCCGTGCTGAAGGAAGCCGATGAGAAGCGCATCTCGACTTTCGGCGGCACCTGGCACAGCGATTTCTCCTTCCTGCCGGAGCCGCCCAGCCTGACCCTGCTCTATGCCTCGGAACTGCCCCCGGTCGGCGGCGATACGCTCTGGGCCAATCAATATGCGGCTTACGAGGCTTTGTCGCCCGGGCTGCAGCAATTGCTCGATCCGCTGCGTGCCGTCCATACCGGCTGGCCGCATGGGACGAACGGGCCGGGCATGGACGCGGCGGTCAGCCGCTCGATCCGCATGGTGCGCAACGATCCGACGGCCGATCGCGAGGAGCTGCATCCGGTGGTGCGGGTACATCCGGTGACCGGCCGCAAGGCCCTGTTCGTCAACCCGGTCTATACCCAGCGTTTCGAGAACATGACGGCCGCGGAATCGAAGCCGCTGCTGGATTATCTCTACCAGCACAGCATCCGCGCCGAATTCACCTGCCGCTGGCGCTGGCATCCGGGCACGCTGGCGATCTGGGACAATCGCTGCACGCTGCATCTCGCCATCAATGATTACGACGGCGCGCGGCGCCTGCTGTACCGGACCACGGTTGCAGGCGAGCGGCCGATTCCTGTCGCCGGTACCCGCGATCAGGCACCGGCCCGGCAGGCTTCGTAAGCCCAGAGCGCGATCGTTATTGATGGAAGCACCCTTGCTTCCATCAATAACGTGAATCGCCCTCTATCTAATTGAATAGAGACGGATTCACGTTTTAGACAAAATCGCAAAGCGATTCCGTCTAAAACGATCCGGCTCTAAGTCTGGTCTTTCAGGTGGTGGAAACGGCAGGGCGCA
This sequence comes from Terriglobales bacterium, assembly GCA_035563795.1. Lineage (GTDB taxonomy): Bacteria > Pseudomonadota > Alphaproteobacteria > Dongiales > Dongiaceae > Dongia_B. The sequence continues at coordinate 999 of DATMUQ010000519.1, forward strand.
TGCGCTGCCGTTTCTTTTTTGCGCCCCAGAAGCGGTCTGCTGCCGCCTTCACTGGCACCAGCGCGAGACCTGCCGCCAATACCCACCAGCAGGGGCGGATATGGAAGGCGAAGCGCAGATCGGCAAGCAGGATACGGCTGCCGCCAAGTCCGGTCGCGAACTGATACCAGGCAGCCTCACCAAGCGCGGTCGCCAGACCGCCGGCAATCGCCAGCAGCGTCAGTTGCCACAGAGCGAGGCTTTGCTCACCGTTCCAGCGATAGGCCAGGCGATAGAGCATCAGCCAGTAGAAGAAGCCGGTGGTGAGCGCAGCTTCGGTGACATTGGCCTTGGATTGCAGGAAGAAGTGGAAGAGGCCGAGGGCGGCGATTAGATAGACGAGATAATGCAGCCGCTGCCAGTTCCTGCCGCCGAGGCGGCGCATCATGCCATCGGTCGAGGTGGCGGCCAAAGCCAGCAGCCCTAAGAGTGCCACGAAGCCGATGGTGAGATAGAAGCGCAGCAGGATCTCGCTGGCAACGAAGCCGAAGCGGAAATGCTGCTGCACGATATAGATGCTGAGATGGATAGCGGCATAAACGAAGACGCCGACACCGAGCATGCGCCGGAGCAGCATCAGCCGTGGCCAGGCGCCGATCCGGCGCAACGGCGTGATGGCGAGTGTGATCATCAGGAAACGGATCGCCCATTGGCCGATCTGATGCAGGGCCTCGGTCACCGGCATGGCACCCAATGGCAAGGCACCGCCGACCGCATTGCCACCAAGCGCGCTGCCACCGATCCCGGCGTTGCCGCCGCCCAGCAAAGCATTGCCGGGATCGACCGGCAGGGGCGCGTTACGGTCAGCCAGATACCAGGCAATGGCGATCCAGAGACCTGGGGCGATGAGGCCCGCGAGGCACAGGGTCTTCAGCCAGGAAAACTGTCCGGCGCGGTCAAACCAGGGGAGGCGACGCCAAGAAACCAAGCCAAACTCCATCGGGATCACGCGAGGATGCGAAAACCTTACACGGGAAGGCTACCGGTAGATCCCCGTCAAAAATCGGGTGGCACTGATGGCCGGTCGGTTGCCCTTGATCCAGTATTCGCCGGCTCCGCGGCTGAGGTTACGTGGCTGGAATTAGCGGCGCAATATCAATGTGTTGCGTTCAATGGAAGGCAAAGGCATCCATGCGGAGGATGCCGAAAGTGGTGCTGCGATGGAGATGTTCGGCCTTGGCCTGCAGGCCGCCGGCACCCTGGGCGACGAAAAGCGGCAGGAGGTGCTCTTCGCTCGGATGATTGGCGGCGGCATAGGGGGCCTGGCGCCGATAGGTGATGAGGTCACAACTGCTGCCTTCCAGCAGGCGACTGGTCATCCAGTCGGCGAATGCGTCGATATCGGGCGCCGGCTGGCTGTCGATCTTCTGGCCGCGGAAACGCGATAGGTCATGGGTGAAACTGCCGGAGCCGATGATCAGCACGCCCTGTTCGCGCAGCGACGCCAAAGCACGCCCGAGCTGCAGGTGATGCGCCGGCCCGAGGCCATGCTGGAGGGAGAGCTGGAGGACGGGGATATCGGCACCGGGATACATCACGGTCAGCGGCACCCAGGCGCCGTGATCGAGGCCGCGGCTGTGATCGATCTGGCAGGCCAGGCCGGCGGTGCAGAGAAGATCACTGATCGTCTCGGCCAGCGCGGGCTGCCCCGGTGCCGGATAGGTCATCTCATAGAGAATGCGGGGGAAGCCGTAGAAATCATGGATGGTTTCATTGCTGCTGACGGCGCTGACCGTCGGCGTCACCGTCTCCCAATGGGCGGAGACGACCAGGATCGCCTTGGGCCTTGCCAGTTGCTGGCCGAGACCCGCGAGGAAATCGCGGGCCGGGCAATCGGTCAGCGCCAGAGTGGGGGGGCCATGGCTGATGAAAAGACTCGGCAGCATGTTCTGTTCCCATCTTGAGAGGCGCGCAGACTTGAGAGGGAGCGGGGATGGCGCCGGCCATCCCCACCAGTCGCGTTCAGGTACCTGCGATCAGGCCGTGACAGCCTTCTTGCGGACACTCGGCGCCAGCGCATAGGCGCCATCGCCCAGTAGCGCCTGGACCAGGGTTGCGATCGCCCAGAAGCCCGGATATTCCCAGCCGCCATTCTGGTTGGTGAAGAAGAAGCCGGCATGGATATGCACGGTGAAGATCGCCCCCAGCAGGATGACGCAGCCGGCCAGCGCGGCGATGCGGGTCTGCACGCCGAGGATCAGGGCGATGGCGCTGGCGACTTCGACCAGGATGGTGAGATAAGCGAGGGCGCCGGGCAGGCCGATGCTCTCGAAGAACTGTGCCGTGCCGGCGGGGGTGAACACGAAAATCTTCAGCCCGGCATGGGCCAGGAACAGGGCTCCCAGGACGAGACGCAGCAGCAAGGCGGCATAGGGGGCGGTACGGCTATCGATCATGACTGTCTCCAAGCGCTACCCAGTACGGCCCTATGCCGCCGGGTGACCCGCTAGATATTGATTATTCGAAAAAGCATAACTATCTTTATTTTTGCTGAACTTGTGTGCGTTTTCGCATAGAGTGCGGTTCATGCTCGATTGGGACGATCTCCGACATTTCCTGGCCATTGCGCGCGAAGGCAGCCTGTCCGCGGCCGCGCGCAATCTTGGCGTCCAGCAATCCACCATGGGCCGGCGTCTGTCGGGCCTGGAGGAGCGGGCGGGCGCCAAGCTGCTGCAGCGGACGCCGCGCGGCTATGTGCTGACCCCGGCCGGCGAGGCGATCCTCGGCAATGTCGAGCGGATCGAGAGCGAGGCGCTGGCAATCGAGCGAGTGATCACCGGCAAGGACATCCGCCTGGAAGGCACGATCCGGGTGACCTCGGTCGAGACCCTGGCGGCGGAAATCCTCACGCCGATGTTTCATGCCTTTCAGCAGGCCTATCCGGGGATCAGCCTGGAAGTGGTGACCGATTCCCGCAATCTCAGCCTGACCCAGCGCGAGGCAGAAGTGGCCTTGCGCCTGTCACGGCCGACGCAGCAGGAACTGGCGGCGCGCCGGGTCACCGATTTCGCCGTCGGTATCTATGCGGCGCAAAGCTATCTCGACCAGCATGGCATGCCGGACTTGTCTGTCGGTGCACCGGGTCATCGCCGCATCCTGGTGCAGGAAGAGCTGATGCAGGTGCCGGACATGCAGTGGTTCCAGAGCCTGAGCTGGGGCGCGGATATCGTTCTCAGGAGCAACAGCCGTTTCACCCATGTATCGGCCACGGTCGAAGGCATGGGCCTTGCTTGCCTCGCCCGCTTCCTCGGCGACTCACGTCCTTTGGTGCGGCTCGATACACCGGCGCCGCCGCCCTTGCGCGAGATCTGGATGGTGGTGCACCAGGATATCCGGCACATGCCGCGGATCCGGGCCTTTACCGAGTTTCTCACCGCCGCCCTGAAGCAGCGCGCGAAACAGCTCAATCCGGGTTAAGCAGATCAGGCCTTCGGGGCGTCGAGGATGCGCAGGCGATAACCGACGCCGGGCTCGGTTTGCAGATAGGCCGGTTGCTGCGGGTCGTCTTCCAGCTTCTGGCGCAACTGCCGCACATAGACGCGCAGATATTCGACATCGTTGCGATGCGCCTCGCCCCAGACGGCGGTCAACAGCTGCTGATGGGTGATGACCTTGCCGGCATGCTCGGCCATGAAGCGCAGCAGATCGTATTCGCGCCGCGACAGGCGCAATTCCTGGCCGCGGAGTTTGACGCTGCGCTGCAGGAAATCGATGCTGAGCTCGCCGCTCTGGAATACCGGCCCGGTCCCCTGCGCCTGCAGGCGGTGGCGCAAAGCCGCGCGCACCCGGGCCAGCAATTCATCGACGCCGAAGGGCTTGGTGATGTAATCGTCGGCGCCACTGTCGAGCGACGCCACCTTGCCGGCTTCGTCATTGCGCACGGAGAGCACGATGATCGGCACGGCGGATTGCGTGCGCACCTCACGGATGACTTCAAGGCCGTCGCGATCCGGCAGGCCGAGATCGAGAATGACGAGATCGGGCTTGGTCTGGCGCAAGGCAAGCAAGGCCGAGGTGGCCGTCTCCGCCTGCTCGACCTCGAAGCCTTCCGCCGCCAATGAGCTTTTCAGGAAGCGGCGGATCGCCGGCTCATCATCGACGATCAGAATGCGTGTACCGTGACTCATTTATCTTCAGTTCCATCTTTCTTCGCCGGCGCCGTCTCCAGCGCCGGTGTCAGCATAGGCTGGGCAGGGGCGGTTTCGTTCCAGAATTTCTCCTCGGCCAGCTTGTCGAGCTCCTGGCGATCGACGGCCAGGCTGTTGGGAAACAGGATGACGAAACGGGCGCCGCTACGGTCCAGCCGGTTCTCGGCATAGATGTGTCCGCCCATCAGATCGATCAAGCCGCGGCAGATGGCAAGGCCGAGGCCGGTGCCGGCCCGACGTCGATCGCCGCCATGAACGCGGAAGAACTTGTCGAAGATACGCTCAAGATCCTCAGGCGGTATGCCGGGACCTTCATCGACGACTTCGATGCGCATCTCCGTGTCGCCCCGCCGTGCCCGCACCAGGATCTCGGTGTCATGGGCGGCATATTTGGCGGCATTGTCGATCAGGTTGAACAGGACCTGGCCGAACAACACGAAATCCAGCCGCAGCAGGGGCAGATCCAGCGAGATGTCCAGATGGAGCCGGTGATGCCCCAGCAGCCGTGCCGCCGATTTGGTGGCGGCGACAATGGCATCCTCGAGATCGACCGGGCTGCGCCGCGGCTCCAGGGCGCCGGATTCCAGCTGGGTCATGTTGAGGATATTGCCGACGAAGCGGTTGAGGCGCTCGGCCTCCTCCTGGATCGTCAGCAGCAATTCGTCACGGGTCTCACCATCGAAGCTCTGGCCGAAGGAGCGCAGGCTGCTGGCCGAGCCGATGATCGAGGCGAGCGGGGTGCGCAGATCATGCGAGATCGAGGTGAGCAGGGCCGAGCGCAGGCGCTCGGTTTCCGCCACCACCCGCGCCTGGTCGATATCGCCGGCGAGATTGATGCGCTCGATGGCAATCGCCGCCTGATCGCAGATGGCATCCAGTAACCGCCGGTCGTCGGGGGCAAGTAGCGGCCCCTGCTGTTCGCGATCGATGCCCATGACGCCAACCAGGCCACGCTCGGTACGCAGCGGCAGGAAGAGGCGGCGGGCGCCCGGCAAGGTCTCGGCATCGCGGCCGGCCGGCTTGCCTTGCGTCCAGGCCCAGGTCGCCGCCGCGAGATCGCCCTCGCTCAATTCATCCTCCGGCGGATAACCGGCGCGTACCTGCAGGCTCCCGTTCTGCGGCAGCACCAGCACCACATGCAGCTTCAGCATGGCGGCAATCTGGTGCGCGGTCGCCCAGAGCAGATCGTCCATATCGCCGATGCCGGCGATTTTGCGGCTGAAGCCGTAAAGGGCAGCGGTGGAATCGGCGCGTTTCTTCGATGCCTTCGCCTCCAGCCGGACGCGCGCTGCGAGCTGGCTGGTGAAGACAGCCACGATCAGGAAGAAGACCAGGGCGACGACATTCGACGGATCGGCGATGGTCAAGGTGAAGAGCGGCGGCAGGAAGAGGAAGTTATAGGTGAGGGTACTGACCAGCGAAGTATAGAGCGATGGCCACAGGCCGTAGCGCATGGCGCTGAACAGCACCGCCGCCAGGAACAGCATGGAGATATTCGGCAGGCTGATCGCTTGGTTGAGCGGGAAACCGATTCCGGCCGCCAGCGCCACCATCAGCGTGCTGATGAGATAGGGAGTGAAATCGAACGGCTTTGCCGCCGTTGCCGTCGACGGTTCGACAAGCTCGGCCGGTACCACCGCCTCACCTTCACCGGCAACAACATGGACGTCGATATGGCCGGAGAGGCGCAGCAGGTCATGCACCACCGAGCCATGTAGCATCTCGAACCAGCGCGACCGCCGCGACTTGCCGATGATGATGCGGGTGATGTTATTGGCGGTGGCGTAATCGACGAGATCGGCAGCGATATGGCGGGCGGGGATGGTCACCGCGCCACCGCCCAGATGCTCGGCAAGGCGCAAGGCATTGGCGATGCGGTCGCGCTCGGCCTCGCTCAGCGTCTGGTGCCGCACAGTTTCCAGATAGAGCGCTTCCCATTTCGCCTGCAGGCGGTCGGCCGTGCGCTTGGCCAGGCGCACCAGGCTGGTGGAGCTGGGATGCTCGTTGATACAGACGACAATCCGCTCGCCGGCGGCCCAGGGACCGCGGATGGCATGCGCCTGCATATAGTCGACCATCTGTTCGTCGACCCGCTGGGCGGCGCGGCGCAAAGCCATCTCACGCAAGGCGGTGAGGTTGCCCTCGGAGAAATAATGGTCGATGGCGCGTTCGGCCACCTGCTTGCCGTAGATCTTGCCTTCCTGCAGGCGCTGGATCAGGTCCTTCGGCGTGAGGTCAATGACCTCGATCTCGTCAGCCTCGTCGATCACATGATCGGGCAGCGTCTCGCGCACCCTGACATGGGTGATCTGGGCCACGACATCGTTGAGGCTTTCGAGATGCTGGATGTTGAGCGTCGAATAGACGTCGATGCCGGCGGCGCGGATCTCTTCCACGTCCTGGTAGCGCTTGGCATGCCGGCTGCCGGGCACATTGGTATGGGCAAGCTCGTCGACCAGCACCAGCCCCGGCTTGCGAGCGAGGATGGCGTCGATATCCATTTCCGCCAGCTGGCGGTCGCGGTATTCGACCTCCTTGCGGGGCAGGATCTCCAGCCCTTCCAGCAGGGCCTTAGTTTCGGCGCGGCCATGGGTTTCCACCAGGCCGATAATGACATCCACCCCTTCGCGCTGCTTGGCCTTGCCGGCCAGCAGCATCTCATAGGTCTTGCCGACGCCGGGCGCGGCGCCGAGAAAGATCTTAAGCCGTCCCTGATGCCGTTTCCCCGTGGTTGCCAGAAGTGCCTCCGGGGATGGTCGATTGCTGTCTTCCGGCGAGGATGAGCGGGGATCAGGCATCAGGGACGGTGTTCCTCGATCAGGGCTGCTTCAGCTGGTCCAGAGCGAGGTTCAGAGATAGCACGTTGACATGCGGCTCGCCAATGAAGCCGAGTTGCCGGCCTTCGATATGGTCGTTGACCAGGGCCTGGACCTGGTCCGGACTGAGGCCGCGTGCCTTCGCCACCCGGGCCACCTGGTAATTGGCGCCGGCCGGGGTGATGTCGGGATCGAGCCCACTGCCGGACGCCGTCACCAGATCGACCGGGATGGGCTGGTCACTGGTCTTTCGCAGATCCTTGACGCTGCCGGTGACCCGGTCGACCAAAGCCTTCGAGGTCGGCCCCAGATTGGAGCCGCTCGACGAGGTGGCATCGTAGCCATTGCCGGCAGCCGAGGGGCGCGGATGGAAGTATTTGTCGCTGGCGAAGCCCTGGGCGATCAGGCTGGAGCCGATCACTTTGCCATCCTTTTCGATCAGGCTGCCATTGGCCTGCTCGGGGAAGGCGGCCTGGGCGATGCCGGTCACGGCATAGGGATAGGCCAGTCCCGTAATCGCCGTCATGACGACGGTAAGGGCGATGGCGGGATAAAGCTGTTTCAACATGATGATCCTCCTTGGATCCAACAGGCATCAGACCAGATGCAAGGCGGCGACAACGATGTCGATCGCCTTGATGCCGATGAAGGGAACGATGACGCCGCCGATGCCATAGATGGCGATGTTCCGGCGCAGCAGACTGGCAGCCCCGCGGGCTTCGTAGCGGACACCCTTCAGGGCCAGCGGGATCAAGGCGATGATGACCAGCGCATTGAAGATGATAGCCGAGAGGATGGCGCTCTGCGGCGAGGCCAAATGCATGACGTTGAGCGCACCGAGCTGCGGCAGGAAGGCCGCGAACATCGCCGGGATGATGGCGAAGTACTTGGCGACGTCATTGGCAATCGAGAAGGTCGTCAAGGCACCGCGCGTCATCAGCAACTGCTTGCCGATCATGACGATCTCGATGAGCTTGGTAGGGTTGCTGTCGAGATCGACCATGTTGCCGGCTTCGCGCGCCGCCTGGGTACCGGTCTGCATGGCGACGCCGACATCCGCCTGGGCCAGAGCCGGGGCGTCATTGGTGCCGTCACCGCACATGGCGACCAGCTTGCCCTTGGCCTGCTCGTCACGAATGAGCTTCAACTTCGTTTCCGGCGTCGCCTGAGCGAGGAAGTCGTCGACGCCGGATTCGGCGGCGATGGCGGCGGCGGTCAGCGGGTTGTCACCGGTGATCATCACGGTGCGGATACCCATGCGGCGCAATTCGTTGAAGCGCTCGCGGATGCCGCCCTTGACCACGTCCTTCAGATGAATGACGCCGAGGATACGGTCATCCTTGACCACGGCCAGAGGCGTACCGCCGGACTTGGAAATGGTCTCGACGATGCCGGTCAACTCCGTCGGGGCCGTGAACTGGCCGCGCTTCAGCTGACGGACATATTCGGTGATCGAATCCACCGCACCCTTGCGGATGCGCGAGCCGTC